>JAHENA010000187.1 GCA_024643405.1 Flavobacteriales bacterium
ATTGATTCATAAAAAGCTGTAAAGTTACTAATGAATTAAGATTGGTTATTGACTCTGGCAAAGATCCTTCAAGATTGTTAAAAGCCAAATTACATTCTTTTAACGATGTCAAATTTCCTATGGATTTTGGAATATTTCCAGTAATATTATTTCTAAATAAGTTTATTTTCTTTAAATGGATTAAATCGCCTAAAGATTCAGGCAAGCTACCTTGTAGATTGTTAAATTCCAAATTTAGCTCTATAACTTTATCATCTTGAACAACTACACCGTACCAAGTCGAAACAGGTGCATTTAAATTCCAAGTGTTGTTCCAAGATTCACCATGAGTGCTTTTATGTAAAGCCAATAAAGCTTGTTCTTCTTTGGAAGAAATATTTGCAAAAGCAAACACTGTTACCAAACAACATATTAAAGTAGTTTTTAAGGTTTTCATAATAGTAGATTTTTTAAGGGGCACATTTATAACAACGAATGTATATAAACATCGTTAAAATACCAATTTTTTTCGACGAAATGCACAAAATAAAAATCGCATATTTATTATACATTTGATTTTCAGCTATTTATATATTTTAAATATTTCTATGTTTTGAATTAAAAAATCATTGCTTTTACAGTTTTACTAACTGATATTAAATAAAATTGGGCGGAAGTAAGTCTTCTATTTCATTAAAAATTTAAGTTATGGAAATAGAATAACCAATATGTCTATAAAAGTCTTCTAAGCAATATTGACAATAATAAAAGACAATGGCTTTGGAAATTAAAAGCTCACATTAAGTATTTCACCACTTAACTGTAACACAAAAAGTTCAGCCAATTTAGCATCATATTTGGCTTGATTTCTACTTAATTTGGAGAGCAACAGATTTAACTGTGCTTGTCTGAATTCAATTGAAGTCACTTGTCCTAACCTAAACTTTTCCTGAGTGCGATCAAAATTATTTTTTGAGGTCAGTATATTTTCCTCCTGTATATTGTAGATGGTTAATTTATTTTGATAATCATCCCAAGCATTGTTAAAATCACGTTCAATATTTAAAATGATCTGTTCTTTTTGTAATTGTTGATTTTCCAAATTGATTTTGGCATTTTTAACACGTGTTATCGTGCTTCCACCATCAAATAAATTCCAACTTAAATTAATCCCACCAGATAACCCAGTACTTGTTGAAACCAATAAAAAGGAAGCGGCATTGTTATTGTTTTTATTCCAGCCGTAAGATCCAGTCAAGCCCAAAGTGGGTAAGTAATCTGATCTCCATGATTTTATGTTATATTCACTTATAAGCAGGTTTTTTTCCAACTGAAGCAACGTGACATTATTGGATTTCATTTTTTCCAATAATTCTGTTTTGTTCAATTGCATCACAAAAGTGATTAAGGTATCCACTTCAAAAGTGTTTGATATTGCATTTCCTAAAACAACATTTAAATCCCGTTTTGAATTTATCAAACGGTTGTTAGCATTGATCACGTTAATACTGTCATTATTAATATCTACTTGGGCATTTAAAACACCTAGTTTTGTGGTTTGCCCATAAGCGAATTGATATTCTGCCCTGGTCAATCGGTCTTTAGAAATATTAAGTGTTTCTTCAAGTGACCTTGAATTTTCAGAAAGTTGGGCAACATTATAATAAACCGTAAACAATTGTAGAATAGTATTCTCTATGGTTTCTCTTGCGTCTAGTTCAGAAAGCTGTTTTTCCTCTTTTAATATTTTATAATTATACTGTCGTCCCAAACCATCAAAAAGCGTATAATTAACATTAATAGAAGAATTGTAGCGAGAACTTTCAGCACCATTTAAAGATGTAGAGTTGCCATTAGAAAATTCTGCATCCGTATTATCTCTATTATAAGTAGCCCCTGCGTTTCCAGTAATTCTTGGTAAAAACTCAGAGTTTAATATGTCTGCGTTATTATCAGCAATTTCAACATTGTTTTTTGCAATTTTTATTCCATGGTTAAATTCCAAGGCCAATTCTACAGCTTCTTGTGTAGAAAGAACATTTTGCCCTCCCATTTTTATAAAAAGAAAAAGAAAAAGACATTTCAAAATATTTTTAATACTCATAACCTTCATTCAATTCTTTAATTGCGCGTTCTACTTCTTCTTTTTTGACTGTTTGCCCTGTTTGCAGCCATTTAAAATTTACTTTAAAACTGTTAGTTACCGAAAGTAATAAAGGCAAAAGAATTAAAGTCAAAATTGTTGCCATGAAAATACCATATGCTATTGAAATGGCCATTGGCTGTAAAAATTGTGCAGCTCTACTTTTCTCTAAAAGTAAAGGAGCTATTCCGGCAATTGTAGTTAAAGACGTTAAAAATATAGGTCTAAATCTATTTTTGCTAGCTTCGTATAATGCTTCATTATATGGCATTCCTGAAGTCAATAATGAATTGAATTTCCCAATCAATACCAGTCCATCATTTACCATGATACCAATAAGTGCTATTATTCCCAACATTGATGATATATTTAATGGAAAACCATGAATCCAATGTCCCCAAGCAA
>JAHENA010000188.1 GCA_024643405.1 Flavobacteriales bacterium
AAGTGGTTTGAGAAAATGAATAGGTAATTGAAAAAAAAAGGGCTGCAAAAAGTAAAGTTGTTTTCATATAATGCTATTTAGGTTAATAACATAACATGAATAGTATCAATCCAATAATTCTAGTTTTAATCACTAAAAACCAAAAATCTGTAAATTTAAGGCACAATTATTTAAGCTAATAGCGACTTGATATCGTTAACTAAAAATAGTAATATTTACGGATTAATACAAATATTTTTAACTGATTTTCAGAGGTATATAAAAAATAATTACAACAAAAAAGCAACCTTAATGGTTGCTTTTGACTTTTATTCTTTAATTATTTTTTTGGTGGCTTTACCATCCCGTGTTTCCAAATTTAAAAGATAAAGCCCATTGGATAATGACTGAATATCCAATTCGTTGGTTCCTGCCACAAAACTTCCTTTTCTGATTTCCTGACCAAACAGATTGATCATAGAATAACTTGCACCCATTTTTAGGTCAATATAAAATTTATCTTTTGATGGGTTTGGGTAAATTGAAATGCTTGAAAGATCAAATTCTTCAGTTGAAAGTACACATGTTTCTTCGTAAGTAGCTCCACCTGATCGCCATTCATTTGTATCCCTACCATCAGCATCTATTTTATTGTCTACTTGAATACAATCCAATAATGGATTATTTTCAGCCCACATCCAGATCAAAGCAGAATTATTAGTATTCTTAATATTTAAATTAGTTAACAAATCACTATCATAACAATAAAACTCTTCTAAATTTTGCAACATGCTAACATCTACATTAGTTAGATTACCATTTGAAATATCTAGATAAAGAAGTCCAGTATATAAATTTGTATAAGGTGTAAAATCTATATTAGATAAAGCATGTCCATACATCCAAAACGTTTGTAATGTTGATGTATTAGGAAGAATTAGATTAGTAAGTGAATTTGAGTTATTTAGTCTTAAATAATTTAAACCTGTTAATCCAATTGCATCTAATGAAGTTAACCCGGTTGAAAAACCATCTATTAGTGTAAGTGTATTAGTTGTTGGTAAAAGCATACTGGACATTAAAGTATTATTATAACAATAAATTCTTTGCAAAAGGCTATTATTCATAACATCTAGGGATAATAAATTAGGGTTATTATCACATTTAAGCCATGTCAATGCTAAATTATTTGAAACATTTAATGAAGATATATTATTATTATCACACTCAATTCGAAATAAAGTATTGGAATCGTTAGGTAAGATTATATTATCAATTTGATTAAATCCACAATCAAAATTTTCTAAAATTGTACAACTAGAAGCATCAAAAGTATTTTGAATGTTATTATTATAACACCATAAAACTTTTAACCCTTCATTATTTGATACATTTAAAAAAGTTAAACTATTTTGATAGCATTGTAAATCATATAAAGTAGGTGTATCTGGTAATGTTAAACTGGTCATTCCATTAAAATGACAATACAAAGCTTCTAAATTTATATTTGAACTTAAGTCTAATGTTGAAATTGAATTGTTATTACAGGTCAATCTTTTTAACGCTATGAAGTCCTCAATTCCCACTAATGACGTAATTCCAAGATTAGCTACAACAAGATTCTCCACAGTATTAATATTAGCTGTTGTAACAAAACCATTTCCATTGATACCATCTCCCATACTGCTTGGATCTCCTAATGGAACTGGAGTTCCGATGGCATCATGATGCTCTAAATAATCCTCAAAATTTAGATCATCTACAATTGTTTGAGCATAGGTTATAAAACAACAAAGGGCAAGGATTGTTACAAGTAATTTTATTTTCATGTTGGACTATTTTGACTTTGGTTAATACCACAACACGAATAAGAAAAAGCTTATTAAGATTCAGGGCAATTGCTCCCACAATAAAAGAGAGCTATTTTAGTAATACAATATAATAAAAAAAATAATTAATCTATCATAATCTCTGGTTATCAGATATATATAAATACCAATTAATCTTTAAGTATTTTTTTAGTGACATTACCACTATAGGCATTTAAGTTCAAAAAATAGAGTCCATTAGATAATGTTTGTATATCCAATTCGTTGTTTCCTAAAACAAATATACCTTTTCTAATTTCCTGACCGAACAAATTTGTTAAACTATAGCCGGTATCCTTTTTAAGCTCAATATAAACTTTGTCTTTGGTTGGGTTTGGAAAAATTTTTATAGTAGCTAACTCATTATCCTCAACTCCCAATATACAATTCTCACTAAAGTATTGGTCTGGGCTGTCAATATTAAACCATGTAGCATCACTATAAGCTTGATCGTCAACATTAATACATCCTAAATCGGGATTATTTACAGCACTAAAATTTCCATTAGTGACCATACTATTATTTCCATTTTTAACATCTAAATTATCGAGAAGATTATTACTACATAACATTCCGAATAGGTTAGTGTTTTGGCTTAGATCCAGACTTGTAAGCTGATTACCTCTTACATCAATACTTGTAAGTGCTAAATTTTGTGTAACGTTTA
>JAHENA010000189.1 GCA_024643405.1 Flavobacteriales bacterium
GTGTCAGTTTAACAAATGAAGGCCGATTAGCGGCAGCTTCTGTCATACGGAAGCATAGGCTTTGGGAAGTGTTTTTGGTCAATAATCTTAATTTTTCATGGGAGGAGGTTCATGAAGTGGCAGAACAATTGGAACACATAAAATCATTAAAATTAGTAAATGAATTGGATGCCTTTTTAGAGTATCCTACCCATGACCCACATGGAGATCCCATTCCAGATAAAGATGGAAACTATTCACCTATAAAAAGTATTAATATTCTTGAAATTGAAGAAGGAAAAGAAGGTGTTTTATCATTTGTTAAAGACTCATCTGACGTTTTTCTAAAATATTTAAATAAAAACAACTTGGCTTTAGGAGATTCTATAAAGGTTCTAGATTTTGAGCCTTTTGATAGGTCCTTATCCATTCAAACTAAAAGTAGAAAACTGATTATTTCTAAAGAAGTAGCTCAAAATTTATATTTAAGTCTATAATATGATGACATACAACCCAATATCAGCTCTTATTTTATTTTTTGTCTTTTTGGGATTACTCTTTGTAGTATTCAGACCAGTAAAAGGGTGGTTTTGGATTATTAAAAAGAATGTATCCAGTAATGAAAAGATTATCATTGAAGACATTTTAAAACAGCTGTATCATTTTGAAAATTCAGGAAACAAAGTAGACATGAAAACCTTGGTTCAGGTTCTAGATTTTAATAATAATAGAATTGTTGAAGTCATAAAAAAAATGACGATTAATGATTTGATATATTTTGAATCAGATGTTTTAAAACTAACGGAGTCGGGAAGAGACTATGCGTTACGTATTGTTAGAGTGCATAGACTTTGGGAACGTTATTTGGCGGATAGGACTGGATTTAGCAAAACAGAATGGCATGATAGAGCAGAATTAATGGAGCATCAATTAAGTCATGATGAGACCGAAAAATTAGCAGCCCATTTAGGAAACCCAAAATTTGATCCACATGGAGACCCTATTCCAACAAGGACTGGAAAAATGGCTAAGGTTAATGGGGTGGAATTACCTTTATTAGCAGTGAATACCATGGGCAGAATCACCCATATTGAAGATGAGCCTGAAGTTATTTACAAACAGATTTTAGCAGAAAATATTCATATAGGATCTTTTATTAAAGTGATAGAAAATAATGCTACTAGAATAGTATTTGAATCTGAAGGCGAAGAATTTAAACTAGCACCTATTGTCGCGGCCAATTTAACTGTGGCGCCTATTGAAAAGGAAGTTGTTTTAGAGGATAATATTGCCAGGTTATCAAGTTTAAAGGAAAATGAATCTGCAAAAATTATTGGTATTTCTAAAGAAAGCAGAGGAGAAAGTAGACGACGTTTATTAGATTTGGGATTTGTGAAAGGAGCCAATATTAAAATTGATCTTTTAAACCCTTTAGGCGAACCACATGCTTATTTAATAAAAGGAACCTCTATTGCTTTGCGTAAAAATCAAGCTGCAAAAATTCTTATTAAAAAAGAGTAAACTATGGAAGTTAAAGTAAAAAGCGCCTGTGAAAGTTGTGCCCATTTTAATGCAGATGGCTTAAAAAAATTGGGTATTCGTACAGATAATTTTGATTTTGTGGTGGCTTTAGCGGGCAATCCAAATACAGGGAAAAGCACAGTTTTTAATGCTTTAACAGGGTTGCGTCAGCATACAGGAAACTGGCCGGGAAAAACAGTAACTCGAGCTGAAGGTGGCTTTCAATATAACAATCAAAACTATAAATTAGTGGATTTACCAGGCACCTATTCATTGCTTTCAACTTCTGAAGATGAAGAAGCTGCCAGAGATTTTATTCTATTTGGAAAACCAAATGTTACAGTAATTGTTGTTGATGCCAACAGATTAGAGCGTAATTTGAATTTGGTTTTGCAAATCTTAGAAATTACTGATAAGGCTGTTTTGTGTTTAAATCTAATGGATGAAGCTAAACGGAACAAAATATCCATAGACCAACGCACTTTATCACGTGATTTAGGAATACCGGTAGTGGCAGCAAGTGCAAGATTTAATGAAGGTATTCCTGAATTAATTCAAACCATTAGTGAAGTAGTTAATGGAACCATTATTTGTAAACCACATCGCATTAAGAATGTTCCTGAAAACATTGAAAAAGCCGTTAAAAAATTAACGACTGAAATTGAAAAGGAGTTTCCTAATATTCCAAATAGCAGATGGATTGCCTTCAGATTACTGGAAGGTGATGCCCAAATAATTAATGCCTTAAAAAAAGGGGAATTGTTATAAATATTAGAAAATGAATCATAAAAATATTGACAATATTATTGAATTATCAAATGAATTACGCTGGCAAATAGGCGATGATTTTCATGATAATTTAACGGAAAGTATTTATGCGGATGCCGCGGATATTGTTAAGGATACTGTTCAAATTGATCATAAAGAAAAACGATTTAGGTTAGATGCCAAAATAGATAAAATAGTGACTAGCAAAACTTTTGGTTTTCCTATTATGTTCTTAATACT
>JAHENA010000023.1 GCA_024643405.1 Flavobacteriales bacterium
ACATCCTGAAAAGCTCCAAAAAAGCTAATAAAAAAACCAGCAATCATTAATCCATTTAAATTATTTAAAGGGTCGTGCACTAAACCAATTGCCAAAAAAGAAACTATCAGACCCAATTGTCCAAAAATTACCCAAGGCCGTTTTCTTCCCATGGATAAAAGGGTAAAGCGGTCCATTAAAGGCGCGATTAAAACTTTAAAACTCCATGGTATTCCAATTACTGCTACAAAACTTGCAATTTCAACAGGTGTTTTATTATTAATGGCCAACCAAGCGGGTATAGCAAAATAAGTAATTCCTTCAGGAATTCCTTGAGCCAGATATAATGCTGAAAACGTTAAATACCTTAAAACGGAATTCTCAGTTAAAAATAAATTATCCTTCTGAGAGTCTTTAAGATGAGTTATTTCAACAGATTCTTTTGTCAGTTTCAAATTGGCTTGTTTTGGTTGGTTAATAGATTATCGTTGTTAATTTCTACAACAAAATCAATAATAAATTGTACAATTTGAATAGAAAAATAATAGCATTAATTCCCTTTTAAGGAACTTTGAGATTTTCATATGGCATCTTTTTATTTTTGCTATTAAAAAGACTTGAGGAGTTGTTAAAGCTAATTAATATTTTTGAAATATTAATAGTTTGATCATAGAATTAAAAGAAGTTCAACAATTGTTGAACTTCTTTTAAAAATTAAGAGTATTAAATCTTATCTCAATTTTAATATTAGTTAATAAGACAGTTCTTCATTTAATGAATAAATATAAGACCAGTCACTTGAAATAGAAGCTCTCATTTTTGCCCTTAGGGCATCTGTTTTAGCTTTGCCATTAGCTTTTTCATAAACTTTCCAGACACCATCCCTGTCAATGTCTAATTCTGCAAAGTTTTTGTATGGAATAGCTACAAAATAATCTGCTACTTCTGGAGAGCCACCTTGAAGACTGTACCATGTTCCTCTGGAATCTCCTTCTGCTTTTTTCAAAGCGGAAGTTAATTCTTTAACAACGTCGGTAAAATCATTTGAATTACTGGTTTTTGCATTATAAACCCAAACAAGTTTTGAATCTTGAGAGGTGCTTTTTGTGCTGACATCTGGCATAGAACGGGCAATGTTATAGTGCATACTTTTTACATGTGGCATTATAAAATTCACAGCAGTCATTCTACATTCTTTTCCAGCAGGATCTCCGTCTTCATCCATTTCAGCCCAATTGGCCATTCGGCTGGTTAATGTATATACAGAGCCTTCACCCTGAACACGTTTCCACATATTCCATGGGTCTTTCCCGTCATTGTCTTTATAACATTTTTTCCATGATTTGACACCTTCAATAAATTGAGCATCATGACCTTGTTTTACAGTAACTTCTGTTAAGTTTAACAAAAAGGCTTCATTTCCCTGTGATACTGCAACAAGCGGCAACATTAGTAATAAATAAAATAATTTTCTCATAATTTTGGTTGGTTTTAATTGTTAATATATAATTAAGTGTTAGATTTTAGTCTAACGATAATATTCTAATTAAAAATCAATCTGGGACAAGCGTGTTTTATTTAATCAATTTTGAATGATTAAAAAATGGAATTAAGTGATAATCCACTTAATTTTTGCTTTAAAATTTTAATAGGGAGATGATAAAGATAGCATTTTTTTTGAATTATCAATATTTTTCTGTTTAATCTCATTAAATAAAAAAGACCCAACACGTGTTGAGCCTTTAATACTAAAAAGGATAATGTTTAACCAACCAAAACTTTATCTTCTTTAGATTTAAAATTAATTTCAATTTGATTATTTAAGATATCCTCAAAGGTTTCCCGCTCTCTGATTAAATGCGCTTTTTTATTATACCAAAATACTTCAGCAGGACGATATCTGGAGTTATAATTGCTAGACATTGAGAAACAATATGCACCAGCATTTTTAAAGCATAACACGTCACCTTCATTAATTTCATTGATGCGTCGGTTATTGCCAAACGTATCCGTTTCACAAATATATCCTACTACCGTGTAAAATCTTTCTCTACCTTTTGGATTTGAAATATTAATAATATCATGATGAGAACCATATAACATAGGTCTAATTAAATGGTTAAAGCCAGAATCAACTTGTGCAAAAACGGTTGAAGTCGTTTGTTTAACTGCATTGACATGTGTTAAAAAATAACCAGCTTCACTCACTAAAAATTTACCCGGTTCAAAGGCTAGGGTTAAATCTTTGCCGTATTCCTTGCAAAAACTATTGAATTTTTCACTCAGCTTTTTACCCAATTCTTCGATATTGGTTTCAATATCGCCTGTTTTATAGGGTACTTTAAAACCGGATCCAAAATCTATAAATTCTAAGTTTTTAAATTGTTTAGCCGTTTCAAACAATATTTCACTGGCATATAAGAATACATCAATATCTAGAATATCACTACCAGTATGCATATGAATGCCATTGATTGTCATTTTGGTGTTTTCAACTATTCGCAATAAGTGTGGTATTTGGTGTATAGAAATTCCAAATTTTGAATCTATATGGCCTACAGAAATATTACTGTTGCCACCAGCCATCACATGAGGATTTATTCTGATACAAACAGGAATGTGTGGATGTTTAGTGCCAAATTGTTCTAAAATAGATAAGTTATCAATATTAATTTGAACGCCTAAATTAGTGGCTTCTTCAATTTCACTTAAGGAAACGCCGTTGGGTGTAAAAATTATTTGTTCTGGTAAAAACCCAGCAGCTAATCCTAATTGTACTTCTTGAATCGAAACAGTGTCAATACCTGCTCCAAGTGTATTAAAGTATTTCAATACCGAAATATTAGAAAGGGCTTTTACCGCATAATTAATTTTAAGATGTTTCACCTCTTTAAAGGCATCAGTTAAACGTTGATATTGAAAGGCGATTTTTTCGGCATCATAAACGTACACTGGGCTTCCAAAATTTTCTACTATTTTAAGTAATTGAGAATTCAACATAAGATACTTCTATTTTTTAGCAAAGGTATTTTTTTTACTTAATTTAAAAATAATTAATTAAATAATTTCACATATTAAACAAAATGTTAAATAATTAACAAAATTAAAATAAGTAAATACTTATAATGGTATTACTAAATAAAACATTAGTGTAATTAATAGGTATTCTATACATTTGTTGTTCTTAAAATATTAAGCAAATTATGAATTTACACGAATATCAAGGTAAAGAAATATTAAGCAGTTTTGGCGTACGTATTCAACGTGGTATTGTAGCTCAAAATGCTCAAGAAGCGGTGGCAGCTGCTAAACATTTAACTACTGAAACAGGTACAAGTTGGTATGTTATTAAAGCGCAAGTGCACGCCGGTGGTCGCGGAAAAGGTGGAGGTGTTAAACTTGCAAAAAACCTGAAAGAAGTTGAAGAAATTGCGGGTAAAATTATTGGAATGAACCTAATAACTCCCCAAACATCTGCAAAAGGGAAAAGAGTTCATCAAGTATTAGTCGCTGAAGATGTTTATTATCCTGGTGAAAGTGAAACCGATGAATTTTATATGTCTGTTTTATTAAATCGCGGTACTGGAAGAAATATGATTATGTATTCCACTGAAGGTGGAATGGATATTGAAGCCGTTGCTGAAAAGACACCACATTTAATTTTTACTGAAGAAATTGATCCTAGTGTTGGTTTGATGCCTTTTCAGGCAAGACGTATTGCTTTTAATTTAGGTTTATCTGGAAATGCATTTAAGGAAATGACAAAATTTGTTTCCAATCTTTACACAGCTTATGTAAAATCTGATTCGTCATTGTTTGAAATTAATCCTGTTTTAAAAACAAGTGATAATAAAATAATGGCTGTTGATGCGAAGGTCACTATTGATGATAATGCGTTATACAGACACAAGGATTATGTTGATTTACGCGATTTACGTGAAGAAAACGCTATTGAAGTTGAGGCTAAAGAAGTGGGATTAAACTATGTGGACTTAGATGGAAATGTTGGCTGTATGGTAAATGGTGCTGGATTGGCGATGGCAACCATGGATTTAATTAAACAAGCAGGGGGAGAGCCAGCTAACTTTTTAGATGTTGGAGGCACTGCAGATGCTGCACGTGTTGAAGCTGCTTTTAGGATTATACTTAAAGATCCAAACGTAAAAGCTATTTTAATTAACATATTTGGGGGTATTGTTCGTTGCGACCGTGTAGCACAAGGTGTTATTGATGCCTACAAGAATATGGGAAATATCAATGTTCCGATTATTGTTAGATTACAAGGAACCAATGCAGATATTGCAAAAAAATTAATTGATGAATCTGGTTTAGCTGTTTTAAGTGCTACTCAGTTTCAAGAGGCTGCAGATAAAGTGCAACAAGTTTTAGCTTAAAATCAATTAACAAATTATAAATGGGGCCAGAACAATTTATTGTGCTGGCCTTTTTCATTTTTAATATTTTAAAGGGACAATTGAGCTTAAATTTTTGTGGTTAAAAAATTGTTAAAAGATGATTTTGATGTAACATTTATAATTTGGAGAAGTCTATAAAGTATAAATCAATTAAAAATCAAACAATTATGAAAACAATCAAAACTTTATTGCTACTGGTAGCCATTACTTTTAGCACTGTGCTTTTTGCAAGTACCGCCCCAAAATCGGAAGATCCTTCTAGTTTAACTAAAGAAATTGCTGAGCTTTTAAAAAATGCCAGGTTTGAGGTAGAACAGGACGTTGAAGCTCTTGTGACAATTACGTTTAACAAATACGATGAAATTGTAGTATTATCTGTAGAAACTGAAGATGCTGAATTTAAAAACTTTATTAAAAGTAGATTAAATTATAGCAAAGTAACGGCTTCATTGGTTAATGAAAGTGATCACTATATTGTTCCAGTAAGATTAACTAAGAGATAAATATTTTAAAATCTATTTAGAAAAAGCTCCCGTAATCAGGAGCTTTTCTTTTTTTGAGTTGGCTTTTCTTCTTTTTTAGGCATTGGTCCTCTCAAATGAATCACTAATCCATTTAGGAAATTTCTTAATATTTGGTCACCACATTCCATGTATTTGGGATGGTCTTCACTTCTGAAAAAAGCACCTAATTCGCTTTTTGAAATTCTAAAATCAACGAGTTCTAAAATCTTTACAATATCGTCATCTCTAAGTTTCAATGCAACCCGTAATTTTTTTAAAATATCATTATTTGTCATGGCTATTATATATAAAAGTAGACCTCATTATTTTTAACAAAATTAATTGAATACTTAGCGTTTTCTAGCGTTTTCTTGATTTTTATATAGTAGTTTAAAAATTTATTCGATTTTATAAATGATCATTAAGAATTTTAAAATCATAAAAATCTGATATACAGTATTATAGAATATTTTAATATGATTATTGGAGATTTAATTTAATCAAGAAACAGCGAGGTTTTTTTTAAATAAAATAAAAATATATGATGAAATAAATAAAATTACCGATGAATAAACCCAGTGTTTTCGATAAGTTACATAATATCAACGATTATAAAAGTTAAGTACTGTTGTAACTTTATAGTGTAATTATTTAATCCCTCTAATTATGATTAACCGGGTCGAAAAGTTAAGTTTATTATCGGAAATGATAGCGTTTGCGAAGTATGATAAAGACATTAAGAATATTGAATATAATTTTTTATTAGGTGTAGCAAAACAACTTGAAATTTCAAGAGAAGATTTTGATTACTTAATCGAAAATCCAATTAATTATATCCATTTAAAAAGTCATAGTGAAAGAATTGTGCAGTTTCACCGTTTGGTTTTACTTATGAATATTGAAAACAACGGGGATGCCAATTCATCTGGAGTTATTAAATTATACAATTTTGGACTTAGAATGGGATTAAGCCATGAGTCTATTACAAAAGTTCTTTATTTGATGGAAAGTTTTCCTAATAAAATTGTTCCGCCAGATGTATTAATAGATATTTTTAAAACACAATATAATTAGAAAATTTACTTAAATTAATTTTGAAGAGTAACCTCTCGATAGGGTTTTGTAAAGCTAAACGTTTAGGCGTTTAGCTTTTCTAGTTTTTGTTGATATCCCTTTATTTCATCCCGCAATTTGGCAGCTATAATAAAGTCTAAAGCTTTGGCTGCTTCTTCCATAAGTTTGCGCTTATCTCTAATTTTCTTTTCCAATTCAGGTTTACTTAAATAGGCACTTTCTGGTTCTGCAGCTTTTAAAGCATCCAATTCATATTTGTAGGTACTTACAGAGTTTTTCGTTAAGGCATTATCTAAACTTTTATTTAATGCTTTTGGTGTGATGTTATTTTTGGTATTGTATGTTATTTGTTTTTCTCTTCTATAATTCGTTTCATCGATAGTTTTTTGCATACTATTTGTGATTTTATCAGCGTACATTATGGCTTTTCCGTTTAAGTTACGGGCAGCTCTACCAACGGTTTGTGTTAAGGAACGGGCCGATCTCAAAAAGCCTTCCTTATCAGCATCTAAAATGGCTACTAAAGAAACTTCAGGTAAATCTAATCCTTCACGTAAAAGGTTAACACCTACCAAGACATCAAAAAGTCCCTTCCGCAAATCTTGCATGATTTCTACACGTTCTAAAGTGTCTACATCGCTGTGAATATAACGGCATCTTATTTGAATTCTGTCCAAATATTTCGTCAATTCTTCTGCCATACGTTTAGTAAGCGTCGTCACTAAAGTGCGTTCATTTTTTTCAACGCGCTGTTGAATTTCTTCTATTAAATCATCTATTTGGTTTAAGCTTGGACGTATTTCAATAACAGGATCTAATAATCCCGTTGGGCGAATCACCTGCTCTACATAAACCCCATCTGTTTTTTGTAATTCGTAATCGGCAGGGGTCGCACTTACATAAATCACCTGATTTTGAATGGCTTCGAACTCTTCAAATTTGAGAGGTCTGTTGTCCATAGCAGCTGGCAATCTAAAACCATATTCTACTAAATTTTCTTTTCTGCTTCTGTCACCTCCATACATGGCATGTACTTGAGAAATAGTGACATGACTTTCATCTATTACCATTAAATAATCTTCAGGAAAATAATCTAATAAACAGAAAGGGCGTGTTCCCGGTTGCCTACCGTCTAAATATCTGGAGTAGTTCTCAATACCAGAACAGTAACCTAATTCACGAATCATTTCTAAATCGAATTCGGTGCGTTCTTTAAGTCGTTTCGCTTCCAGATGTTTTCCAATTTCTTTAAAATAATCATGCTGCTTAACCAAATCGTCCTGTATTTCTTTAATAGCATTTTGTAAGACATCGGGCGAGGTTACAAACATATTGGCGGGATAAATGGTCAGCAGATCATATTTTTCAATAACTTGATTGGTTTGAATATTAAAGGACTCCATGTCTTCAATTTCATCACCAAAAAAATGAATTCTAAAAGCATCATCAGCATAACTAGGGAAAATATCTAACGTATCTCCTTTTATTCTAAAATTGCCATGATTAAATTCACCTTCAGTACGAGAGTATAAACTTTGTACTAGTTGATGTAGTAATTTTGTTCTTGAAATGACCTGGTCACGTTTTAATGTGATCACATTTTTTTGAAATTCCACCGGATTTCCAATACCATAAATACAAGACACAGAAGCCACTACTAATACATCACGACGACCAGAAAGCAAGGACGAAGTGGCACTTAAACGCATCTTCTCTATCTCTTCATTAATGGATAAATCTTTTTCTATATAGACACCAGAAACGGGGATATATGCTTCTGGCTGGTAGTAATCATAATAGGACACAAAATACTCTACCGCATTATTTGGAAAAAATTGTTTGAATTCTGAATATAACTGAGCGGCTAAGGTTTTGTTATGGGCTAATACTAGTGTTGGTTTTTGAACCTCTTGGATAACATTGGCAATAGTAAAGGTTTTACCAGAACCCGTTACCCCAAGTAAGGTTTGGTATTTTTCGTTTGTTTTTAAACCTTCAACAAGCTGTTTTATAGCTTCAGGTTGATCTCCTGTTGGGCTAAATTCTGATTCAATTTTAAACTGCATTTTGCAAAATTACGCAAAAAATATGTGTTATCTCTTTAAGGTAAAGTGACCCTTATATTCTGTTCCGTCGGATAATATAACTACAAACCAATAATCATCATTTGCAAGAAGATTTCCATTAAAAGTTCCATTCCAGCCAGAACTTAAAGGATTAATTTGTTTGATGAACTTACCATAACGATCAAAGATTTTAATATCAATATTTGAATTAAATTGATGATTCACACCAAAAGGCTTCCA
Source organism: Flavobacteriales bacterium (assembly GCA_024643405.1). Taxonomy (GTDB): domain Bacteria; phylum Bacteroidota; class Bacteroidia; order Flavobacteriales; family Flavobacteriaceae; genus Yeosuana. Next base: position 8,278 of record JAHENA010000023.1, read on the forward strand.
GAAATCATTAATACCATCATTATTAGGCGTAAAAAATTTAGGAAATCCAAGAACCGAAATTTCCTTTTGTACTATGCCACAGCCATTTTTATCTAATACGTATATTGTATGGAAACCAGGTTTTACATTGGTAAAAATAGGGTCATCTTGATATATGGGAGTATCTAATGCAAATTGATAAGTGCCTTCTCCGGAAACTTTAATTGAAATGATATTATTTGATGATGCGTCTTTAATATCTACAGATTCAATCGTTGCCACATTTGAAGCCAACAGAGTGATATCATTACTTGATGAACAATTATTGGAAAATGTTACAACCACTGTGTAAGTTCCAGTTTCGTTAGTATTAATAGTATTGGTCGTGGCTATGAGCGTATTCTTAAAATACCATTCATAAGATGGGTTATTTCCAATTGCATTCAAAAGTCCCGATTCAACTGAAATATTGGCTGGAAAATTATTTAAGCAATAGATGATATTGTCATTCTCCGAAAAAATAGGCGATTCAATAACTCCTAATTTTAACGTACTTAAAGCAAAACATTGATTATTATTTGTTGTTTTTACAAAAAGTATCTGTTGATAAGGGGTTGCATTAAAATAAGGAGAATTTAAACGGTTTATACCTTTGAAGGCATCTTCTTCAGTTTCATAATAAGAGACTGTAGAGTTTATTGGTATTTGATTTTGAAAAGAGGCAGTAATTATATTTAAATCAAACGCTGCAAATCCATCTATAATTTCACCATCACAGCTAAAAGCATCGGGTATCGTAATGTTATTATTTGAGATTTGTAGTTGCAACTCAGCAACACTAAAGCAACTATTATAATTTTCAACTCTTGCAAAAACTGTTTGAGTGGGTGCACTGTTTTCAAAATTATAGGGATTTGTAATAGGATTAATATTATTTATAGCATCATTTTCAGTATAGAAATAGTTAGTTACATTTAAGGAGTTGTCATTATCAGTTATTTCTGAAACGGCACCAAATAAATTAAAAAGTGTGATACCATCCTGATTGAGGTCGCATTCTGTTAAAACGGCATTGAAAACTATAGGATTGGATGAATATTCTATAACTACTTGACCATATGAAGTACAGCCTAAAATTCCCCAATCTATTTCTACGTTATAAGTACCTGGTTCATCAATTTCTAACGAAGAAATTGTTTCTCCTATCAATAAAGAGCCATCTTTATACCATTTATAGCTGCCACCACCAATTGATGGCACAACGGCAGAAATTACATACGTTGAATTTTCACATATAGCATTATTATTTAATAACAGGCGGTCTGGACCTAAATCTGCAGAGATTTGAAAACTGCCAGCCTCTAAAAATACTGCAGAGTCATATCGGTAATTTATATGATCAGCTATAACCAATTTCACATGATAAGTTGCATTTGGAATGAGATTGGCCTTTGCTCTCAAAATCGTCGTTTGCCCGTTAAAGTTAATAGGACTAACAGTGCCATTCCAACTCCCAAAATAATTCTCATTGATTTCCGGACAACCACCGGGGATTTCAGGATGTACAGTGGTAACTTTTATAGGGGTTTGGGTTTCTGGAACAAGGGCAATATTGGTGTATTGCTGTTCATAGGTGGGACGTATGAGGAATCCAAACAAATCAGAATATTGACAGGTGTTTGGATTACCGACCTGATATTCTTCAGATGCAAATAAATATCTAAAACTTACTTGAGTAGCTAATGAACTGAAATCAAACTCTATAATTGTTGCGTTAGTTGTATTGGATTCGTTCAAAATACTTTCTAAATCTGAATCGCCTAACCAATTTGGAGCATCGTCATCACTTAATCTATCGTTAGGGCCTTCGACATTTAATAATTTACCTGTGCTCAACACAATACCTCTTTGTAAAGGAAATGAAGTTCCGGTAGCATCAAAATAGCCATAACTTTTATCTGAGGCACCAAAATTTCCACCTATTACATTTGTAACTTGAATATTAGAAATACATTCACTATCGATTAAAATATCTTCAATCAATTGCTGAGGTGTGTAAGTTTCACTATCTACTTTAACTTGCCCAAAAGAGAGTAAATTAATAGAAAGAAAACAAATTGAATAAATGTACTTCATTTAGCATTTAAGTGAGCAATAAAAATAGTTATATGTTTGTTACGAATCACCAATTTATCGCTTAAGTGCAAAATGTCCCTTTACGTCAAAATCAACACCGTCTTTTTTAACTTTTGCAACGAACCAGTAGTCATCAGAAGGCATATTTTTACCTCTATAAGTACCGTCCCAGCCGGGAGAAGAAGAAGGTAAGGTTTTTATCAGTTTACCATGTCTGTCATAAATATATACAACAGTTCCAGGTAGCTGTTCAATTCCAACGATGTGCCAAGTATCAAAATAACCGTCATTGTTTGGGGTTACAAATTTGGGAACATCAATAACGACCACTTCCTTTGAAACGTCTTGACAACCATTAACATCTCTTATGGTGACGATATGCGGTCCAAAAGTAACATTTTCAAAAACATTTGAAATTTGCGGTTCTTGATTATCTAGTATGTAAACGTAGTTTCCAATGCCACTCACATCTACTGTAATACTATTAGGGTCTGCAAAATCTACCGTAGTAGTAAAATTAATAGTAGCTTCTTCTGATTTAATGACTGAAAAAGCTTTCGTTGCCACACAATTATCAGTGGAAGTTATAGTAATCCAATAATCACCTAAATCTTCTGGCATTAATTCAATTTGATTGGTTGTTGCTCCAGTTGACCATAAATAGGTATCTCCTGAAATGCCTGTACTAGCATCGATTATTAAAGGTAAATCATTCATGCACAAAGGAACGATGTCTCCAACATTTATAACTGGAAGCGGATAAACTATAGTGCTGAAAGAAGTGGTATCAAAACAACCAGTCATATTATTTTCCATTCTTGCGTAAATAATCTCACCATCAAATGAAGCATGGGTATTATTTAAAACATTTTCTTCATTTTCGGCATCAGTTAAACTTGTGTAATAGGTGACGTCAAAGTTTGTGGGGTTTTCAGAGCCTATAATTTCACTTTTTTGCTGAGATAAATCAAACACAAAAAATCCATCATAATCATCATCACAAGCGTTTAGGTTAAAAGGTTGAACAGCAACTGGATTTGGGTTTATTTGTAAATTGAATGAAGGGATGATGATACAACCTGTATTTGGGTCTTCTATTCTGGCAAAAAACGTATAAAAATTGCCGGTATAATTAAATAGGTTTGGTAACGGATTTAAGTTGTTTTCAGCATCATTTAAATTATCATGATAGCTCAAGTTTACATTATTAGAATCATCAACAATTACATTATCTAATTGTGACAAATCATAAGTATTGGTATCATTATCACAAATTTGAATAGTCCCAATAAAATTAGTTGGTGGTGGCGTATTTACGATAAGTTCTAATGGAATAACACTATAACAATGTGTTAGTATATTGGTTACTTTAATAAACACAATTTGCGGATTAATAGTATTAACATAATTACCAGGATCTACAATTTGTTTAGAGATGTCTTCAACTTCTAATTCATTTTCGTAATAGCTTATTTCTAAATCTGTTGTTATCCTGTCTAAGAGCTGAAAATCAGCATCATTTAAGTTAAATGTTGTTTTTCCATCATAATCTAAATCGCATTCTATAAACGGAGAAGCTTGTGTAACATCTGGTGCTGCAATAATATTAATACCTAATTCTTCAATTACATAACATTTACTATTTACGCCCTGAATTCTAACATACAAAGTTTGTGGATTTGTAGCATTGGTATATTGAAGAGGTAATGGGTTGACATTGTTTTGGGCGTTTTGTACATTTAGATGAAAAGTGATATTTAAATTACTAGTAGCACCTTGAGAGATTTCTGTGATTTTTTCATTTAAATTGAATACATTTTTTCCATCATTACTAAGATCATCACAAATTAAATAATCACTAAAACTTGAATTGTAAACTGGGTTTTGTGACACTTCTATGGTAAATGATGCATCTGCAAAACAGCTTATATCTGAAGTGTTTTGAACTCTAATATAAATAGTTTGAGGACTTGAAATGTTTTGGTACAGAGTTGTTTTATCAATTGGTATTGTATAATTGGAGTCTTCAAAATATAAAACCTCTTTCCCCGCTTGCCCGTTTAAAATCTCATTATCTTTATCTGATAATAAAAATTCTGCCGTGTTATCAGCATCATCTTCACAAATTTCATAATTGGAAATGGTTTGGAATAACGGTTTCGTATTTACGATAATATTAATGGTTGCTAAATTATAACATCCTGAAAGCGTATTTTCAACTCTTACAAAAACATTTTTAGTATTGGAGTTAAATGAATTAGGAGTAGCAATTTGATTTGTTCCTGAATTGGCATCAACTAAGGACGTGAAAAAAGTAATCGTTAAACCTGAAGTGTTTGTTACTATTTCAGGAATTTTATCTTCAAGATTTACAATTGAAAATCCATCCTGGTCATTATCACAAATAAGAAATGGACTTGGTTGTGTTACGGCTGGAGCAGGATATACTTCAATTTCAAAACGATTTTCAGTATGGCAGCCTGAATCAATGTTTTCCAGTCGTGCCCAAAAAACTTTTGTACCTGAAACCGAGTATAATGGAGGTAATTCGTTGACGTTTCCTTCCGCATCTAATTGCGTTAGAAAATAAGTAACTTCAAAATTAGTATTTCCATTATTTACAATAGTATCTAAAGTATGTAAATCGACATTGACAATGCCGTCTTCATCAGAATCACAATATTGTACAGGGGCGACGGGTTGGAAGAGCAAAATAGGATTTACTAATAATTTGATTTCACCTTGTTCTGAACATATACCATTATCAATTTTAATGAATACAGTTTGTGGACTTGTTGCTGTATATGGTAAAGAATCATCTATGGCATTGGTGTTATTATCTAAATCATTTTGAGAAGGATAATAGGTTACTGTTATATTAGGTAATTCATTGGCAATATATATTGTTATGATATCAAGAAAAAAGTCAGCTATACCATCATTTGAAGCATCATCGCATAATGCAAAATCTTCTATTTCTGTAGCTGTCAATAGTAAATTAGTATGCACCTCAATAGGTACTATAGTGGGACAACCGGTAATATCATCCACTACACTTATAAAAACAGTTTGAACATCGGGAGTTGTGTTTAGGAAATTAGTTGGGTCAGCTATGGCATTACTGCCAGACTCAGCATCGTCATAAGAAAGATGAAAGGTCCAGGTTACTCCTGTTAATCCTTGTAACACATTCGGAACAATCTGTGTCAAGTCAAAACTAGCAAAACTATCATGATCAATATCACAGGCATCAATAAATTGGGTATCTGTATTTATTATAGGGCTATCAATAATTTCGACGTCTAAGGTTGTTGTTTTAACACAACCAGTTAGATTGTCAATAACTCTAACAAAGAAGGACTGCCCATAAGGTGAACTAACATTAACATATGGAGAAATGATTGGATTTAATCCGGTATCAGCTTCAGCTTGTGAAAAATGATAAGTAACTGTTAAATTAATATTTCCCGAACTTATTTCGTCATCTTTTAAATTGAGATTAATATCTGTAATACCATTAATATTTGCATCATTGTCGCAAACTTTTAAGTTGGTTGGAACAGTAATATTAGGTAAGGGGTTTACTATAATATTGAAAGGTGCATATGAAAAGCAACCAGTGTCTAAATTTTCAACCGTAACATACATTGTTTGTGGACTGATTGAATTTAAAATTGGGATGGTAATATCATTTATGGCATTTCTTGCGTCTGTTTCAGAATAATGAAAAGTTAAATTATAAGTACCTGAAGGAAGAATACTGAGTATGTCAGGAACTTTTGTTTGAAGGTCAAAAATTTCTACACCATCTCCACTTAAATCGTCACATAATTCATAATTTGAAATTGGATTTACTATAGGTTCTGAGTTTAAAGTTACTTGTACCTCATCTTCTAATATACATACATTACTGTTTAAGGGGACTGAAATCTGAAGTTTGTACATACCATCTGCGATAGCAAATAGTGTTGGATTTGTTTCACCTGGAATTAAAGCACCATTCAAAAACCAGGAGTAGTTGGCTTGAGGGTTTTGTATATCTCCATTAAGCGTTGCCGAATTTAAACAGGTAACAATATCGTCTCCCAAATCTAAATTATCAAAACTTATAGCTTCTATAAAAACGGCAGAATCATAGCTATAATCTCTCTGGTCCGCTATTATCAGTTTGATGTGATATTGAACATAGGGCGTTATATTAACAGAAGCCGACAATGGGACAGTTCTTCCATTAAAATTGGTATCTCCTATATTATAACCATCAAAGTATTGATCATTTTGAGCAGGACATATACCAAAAATTTCATCATGAATCGTGTTGGTATTAACTGGTGTGCTAGTTCCTGGGACTAATGCAATATTTTGATATGGAGCAGGACTCCCGGTTTGCTTTATTAAGAAAACAAAACCATCTGAAAATTGACAAGGGTTGATGCCGAAATATTCCTCTGAAGCTAACAGATAATTAAACTGTACCTGATTGGTAGCTGATATTAAGTCAAATTCAATTGAGGTGGCATTAAGTGTATTGGTTATGCCTAAGGCAGTTTCAAGGTCGGGATCAGTTCCCCATATAGTAGTGCCTTCACTTAATGTTGGCGTCTTTAAACTATTACCGCCGGATTCAGCATTACCAGTAGATAACATAACCCCATCTTGAAATGGAAAGTTGGAACTGCCACGATTAAAATAAGCATAACTTGGAAATCCAAATGAGTTTCCATTGACATTAGATATTATATTTGATATTTCTACACAGCCTTCGATTAAGTTGTCTTCAATAAGCTGAGATAAAGGGATAGAACTGTCAACAGTTATTTTTTGAGAAAATATAAAACTACTGCTACAAAAAAATAGAGCCAATAAGGCATAATTTTGCAGGCATCTTTTCACTTTGCTTAATTGGGGTAAAAACAGCATTGTTTTATGATTATTTCTGCTTGAAAAGTAGCTAATATTTAAGTTAAATACAAAACAAACAGACTAAACGCTCTTTTGTTAGTTTTTCGTCTATAATGTCTTAATTTTTTAATGTAAAATGGCTTTTAAAAATCCTTCCATCTTGTAAGATTACGGAAAACCAGTAGTCATCAGTAGGTAAAATTTTACCATTAAATGAACCGTCCCATCCTTTTTCTGTTGGCTTTAATTGTTTTAACAGTTTCCCGAAACGATCAAAAATATAAATTTCTGAATCTGGTTGAAACATATTGGAAACGCCATAAACCTGCCACGTATCATTCATACCATCATTATTAGGTGTGAAATATTTTGGAAAACCAATAACGGATATTTTCATATTCACATTCCCACAGTTATTCTTTACATCATTAACATATACAGTATAAAATCCCGGGGAAATATTTTCAAAAACATTACTATTTTGATAGGGTCTATAAAGGATGTTATTTGAATCTAAAAGGGAGTATTCATAAGTGCCTTCGCCTGACACAAAAACGGTAATGGTGTTATTCTGAGTAGCATCAACCACATTAATTGATTCAAAAGAGGCGATGTTTGCAGGTTCAACAACAATTGTTCTTTCTTTTGAGCAATTATTCTTATTAGTTACAATAACTTTAAAGGTGCCAGGTTCATTTACCTGTATTTCATAAGTACGCTCTCCAGAAGTCCAAGTATAGGTATAATTATTAGGTGAATCATTAAGGACTCCTGCATTTAATGAAATAAGCAAAGGGTATTTATTTAAACAATAATAAGCTATTTCTTCAGTTATAATTTCGGGTAATTTATTAACAGTCAGCAATAATTTACTAATTCCGTAACAATTGTTTGCATTTTCAACTCGGGCATAAATCGTTTGTGAATAAGGAATTGAATTCTTAAAGGTATTTCCTAAATTATTTTGTTCTGTTAAGGCGTTCTCATACGTTTCATAATAGCTTATAACCAACCCGTTAGGCAAACCGTTAATGATATTTGAATCTGCGTCTTTCAAATTAAAATTGTATAATCCATCTTCTGTACCATCATCATCACAAGCAATCAATTCAGTATCATTTGAATCCGTGATACTAACATTCAAAACGAGTTGTGTGCCCGAAGAACAACCAGTCCTATCATTGATTACATCAACATAAATAGTTTGTGGATTTGAAATATTATTATATGATTCGGGATTTGAAATAGTATTCAATTTTGAAATATCCGAGTAAAATTTGGTTGAAATATTCTGAATACCACCTGTTAAAGTTTCACTCGCTTCTGTTAAATTAAACAAGGTAAATCCATCTTTGAGGCCATCCTCATCACATTGTAGTAATATTGAATTAAAAGCTTCAGGGTTTTCATTAAAATTAACGAATGCCTGACCTTCTATTGCGCAATCACCATTATTTGGTTCAATATATACTTCATAATGACCACTGCTATTCACATTTAAATTGAAACTAGTTTCAGATAATAGGGTGCCATCCTTTGTCCAGGTATATGTAGCCCCTGGAAAATCTTCAGCAGAAAGATTGTATGTATCCCCGTCGCATAGTTCTAAGTTAATACTACTTTCTCCGTTTTTAATGATATCTATTTGGGTATTAAAAAATGAGGCTATAAACGGAGGAAGCCCTTGGGCTGATAAATTTGGAGAAATACTAATGCCGTTATGTATATAATTACATGATAGTCCTAAATTATCAGGATTATTAATTACTCCCAAATAGGACAGCCCAGCATTGTAAGTTGCACTTAATGCTCTATATATTTTTCCGTTTGGCCCTAACTGGAGTCCGCCTCGATATAAATTACGATTATCAATTATTATTCCTGAAGCGGTAACATCTGCTGCCAATAAATTATATTGTAATAAGGATGAAGTATGATTAGCTGGATTTTGGGCTTCATTACCTGTATTGCTAAAAAAATCATTGGAAGCATGTATATATAATACCTGACTGTTAGGGGAAAATTCTAATCCATAAGGTACTTTACTATTTCCTTGAATTCCTATTGGTATTTGATTGCTTACAATCCCTGTATTATTATCAAAATCATACAAAAACAAACCATCTCTTCCATTCGCTGATGCCATTTTTGTGCCATCTGGAGAAAGTTTTAAATAACCTCTGGCATCTCCAACAATTAAATTGAAAGTGGACTTTACAGCTGCAGGATTTACTCCTAAATCATTGACTTCAAATGCATGGTAGGTGTTAAATAGGTTTTCATTGTTCCCTTCTTCAGAAGCAAAAGCGACTACCCAGATAGATTTCGTAATACAATCCTTTAAAACAGCTGTTATTTTCTCAGAACTTCTTTGAAGTAAGTTTGTGTTTTTAACGGTAACGGCTCCTAATCCACCATCAAGAGTGATATCAATTTCTGAATAATTCAATCCAAAATTTAAACCATCTAATGCATTGTCAACGGTGAATACATAATAAATATTTGGGTCATTTGGTTTTGGAACAATAATAGCCGATTGGGTACTTGAAGAATCGCCAAATAAACCAAACCCATTTTGCATTATACTATGATTCTTATTCCAAATAGAAGTACCATCGGTGTAAAACAATAAACTTCCGGTATCATCTGAAATTGAAGCACAACCTTCATTAGTAAATAGCATTCCGTCATTAACTGATGAGACTGTATTAGCTAACTGATTAAATCTGATACCACCACCATACCCAAAATACCAGTTAGCTGCTTCATTCTGTCCGTAGGAATAAACGCTAAGTAACAAGTAAGTAAATAGTAATGCAATTTTTTTCATCTTCAATAGCAAAGCTATCGAAAGATATTATAAATCCCGCATTTTTAACAACCTGTAAGATAAAAAGATGAATATGGCAGTCCAAAATATAACAATGACAATTTCATACCAATGAACCGCGTAATCAAAATCAAATTTTTCTCCGACCTGATTGGCTACAGATTGTACCGCACTTAATCTAGAAAAGGGTTGTTTAATTAAATTAGACATGGAGTTTAAAGGGAAAAATCGCATGATACTTGTGGCTGTTTCCGCATCTGTTTTCCATCGTAATAGCCCAAAAACAATGCCTTCAATAAATTGCCAAACAAATAAAAATCCAAGAGCAAAAGCAGACCGTTTCACCAGTATACCTAAGAATAGACAAAACGAGAAGAAGCCAACTAACTTTATAAAGAAAGCTAATAGAAATTCCAAATCAGAGAAAATAATACTAAGCTCGGTATAATTTGAAAAAATGAGACCTAAAATTAAGGATACAATAAATATAAAAAAGGTTGAAACTATTGAAAAGACAATAACGGTATAAAACTTAGATAATATGAATTCTTTTTTGCTCAGTCCGTCAATTAAATTTTGTTTCAAAGTCTTATTGCTATATTCATTAGCCATCATAGAAACAATCACAATGGCTAAAAATAACTTAAAAATGGCTGCAAAATAGGTGTTAAAATGCCATATGTAGGGAAAATTAAAAATGCCCATTTCAGCTAAATGAAATTTAATGGGGCCAATATCAAACTTAATGGCTGCGATAAGTGCAATGGAAGTAAGCAAAACAAAATAAGTTATAATCAATACCTTACTAGCTCTACTATGCATTAGTTTTTGAAACTCTATATTTAATAGTCTATACATGCTTTTATTGATTGTTGGTTAGTGTTAAGAATTGCTCCTCTAAACTTTCTTTGCGTTGCACTAAGTGCGATACTATAAATCCTTTTTCAAACAACAGTTTATTAAAAGCAGCAGATTCCATGGGTTCATTTAGAAATGCTGTTATTAAATGGTCTTTCACTTTTACATTTGCAATTGAACTATGATTTTCTAAAAACATAATGAGTTCATCTTGTCTTGCACATTTTAATTCAAAGAAACCAAAACTGGTAATCATTTCATCCACTCTTCCAGAATATAATTTCTCGCCCTTTCTAAGAACTACTACGTGAGTACAAACTTTTTCAACTTCATCCAGTAAATGTGATGCTAATAAAATAGTAGTCCCTGCACTGGCAATTTCTTTTATGATTTCTCTTATTTGATGGATTCCTTTTGGATCTAGACCATTGGTAGGTTCATCTAAAATTAAAATTTCAGGGTCATTTAATAGGGCAGAGGCAATGGCTAATCGTTGTTTCATTCCCAATGAAAAGGTACTAAACTTACTATCTTTTCTGTCAATTAATTCTACAAGTCTTAATTTTTCTTCAATTTTACTAACATCAACCTCTTTAATTTTACAAACTAATTTTAAATTTTGGTAGGCCGTCATATATGGGTAAAAATTTGGACGCTCAATGATAGCGCCTACCTTTTTTAGAGCCTGATGTGTTGAAGTGTTGCCATCAAACCAATGAAATTCACCTGAGGTTTTGTTTACAACATTAAGCACTACACCTAATGTAGTTGATTTCCCGCTGCCGTTTGGACCTAATATACCATAAACATTACCTTTGTTTATTGTGAATGATAAATCTTTTACAGCAGTTAAATAACCAAATTTTTTTGTTAGATTGTTAATTGTAAGGATTGGCTCCAAGATATTCTAATTTTGGTGTTGATCTAAAATCAACAGGTTAGTTAAAAAGTATGACGATTGTTGTGTAATTTTGTTACATACACGTTTATAAAAATAAGATTAAAATTTCAAATGTTTAAATAATGAAAGATTTAAAAATTTCAAAAAAGAAACCATCTTATCCTGTAAATGATGAGTTGCACAAATATCTTTCAGAATTTAATAGAAATATAAAACTTCCTGTATTATATGAAGACCTACTTAGGTTTCAAGGTTCTGTAACCGTTTATGATAAATTAGAAAATGATACTCTATGGATTCGTGTTTATTACAGTGAATTTGAACGTGAGGAAATAGATTTAAGTTTAAAGAAAGTATATACTATTTTGCATTCTGATGGGAATGAAACTTCTATTGCTTTCCTTAATGTGGATGCTATTGATTATTGCACGTTTGGAAATTCAAAACCGTTTAGAATAAAAATCAGAAATATTTTAAATGATAACTTCACTTATTTTTACGTAAAAATAGCCGATGCTTCACGTATTTACGGATTGGAGTTGGAACATATGTTATCTCCTTATAACTTGAATTTTTTGGTTTATAAAAACACTTTAATTGAAGAGCATATTTCAGGTATTCCGGGTGATGAATTCATTAAAAATATGTTACCAAAATGTAGCAAATCAGAAAAATCACAAATTGCAAAAGAGTTTGTCAAATTTAATGAACGTTGCATGATTAGACTGTTAGGAGACATGCGTTCATATAATTATGTTATTGTGCCAACACATGATTTTGATCAGGTGGTATATAAAATAAGGGCCATTGATTTTGACCAGCAATCTTATGAAGGCAAGATTAACATTTATCGACCTCAATTTTTTAAAGAAAATTTCGTGATGGTTAAATTAGTAACGGATAGTTTTCAAAAATTATCTATTGACCAATATAAAATTGAGGAACGTTCCATTATTGCCAAACGATTAAAGAGTTATCATGATAGAATTGAGGCCTTGCTTGATTGCATGATAAAAGACACTATATCTACCAAAGAAAATACAGATACTTTAAAATCAAAAATTTATGAATACACCCTTGACGTAAAATTTAAGCGCAGTAAATCAATGGGTGATATCATTAAGAATGCCTTAGCCTATGTGCTAAGGAATTATGAAAATGTAAATCCGTCACGATTTTAAAAGAACGTATTAATTCCAGTTTTCGTCAAAATCTAAATTCTCGTAGTCGTCAATATCTAAATCATCATCAAATTCATTAAAATCTTCTAAATCTTCAGATTCGAAGAATTTTTCAGGGGCAACGTCAGGAATTTGTCCTTTTGAAAAAAGAAGATTAGGGTAAGAAGCGCCTTCAGTTTCCTCAACAATTTCAGCTAATTCAACATAAAATGTCCAAAGATTGAAGAAATCATATACATAAATTAATTTTGGCTGCATTTCATAAACAATACTATTTATAACAGTATCACTCATCAATTGAGCTGAAGCATCTTCACTTAAATCAAATAATGAAATTTCTTGTCCTTGATTCCATACATCATCACTTACATAAAAAGAAGCCATTTCTGTACCATCAAATCCAAAAGATTGGGTAATAACGTTATGTAAATCTTCTAAAGTATCAGTTTCTTTTATTTCTAAATCACGAAAAATATCGTCATCCGTATCATTATCAAGAATAACTCTAAACCTATAAATCATAGTAATAAATTAAGTTGCAAATGTAATAGTTTTCACTTATTTGGTAAAGCGATGTAATGTAAATATCATAGAACTTAATAAAATAAAAGCGCCAACCTGATGCGCCACTCCAAGCCAAACTGGAACTTGAAATAAAATAGTGAAAACACCTAATAAAAATTGAATTCCAACTACTATTAACAATGATAAAATACCATTGGATTGTAGTCTTGTTAAAGTCAATTTTTTAGATTTCTGCCAAATCGCAATAACAAAAAATACCACAATATATGCCAAGATTCTATGAGTAAATTGAACTCCGCTTTTGCCTTCAATAAAGTTTTTATACCATGGCTGTTGTTCAATAAAAACAGTTTCATGCATGAATTTACCATCACTCATCATAGGCCAGTGATTATGTATAAAGCCGGCATCTAAACCCGCTACGAAAGCCCCATAAATAATCTGTATTATTAGGACGAATAATGCAAATCTTATAAAATTTCTAAATTCCTTATTGATGACCTTATTAACAGGGTAAATTAAATCTAGTGCGACCCAAAAAGTATAAGCAAAAGTTACAAAAGCCGTTGTTAAATGAGCTGCCAATCTGTAGTGGCTTACATCTGGATTGTCCACTAGCCCACTTTTAACCATATACCAACCCATAAATCCTTGAAAAGCCCCAAGACCAAGTAGGATAATCGATTTTGTAATAGTAGGTCTAGAAAGTTGTTTAGTGAATAAAAAGTATATAAATGGAAGTAAGAAAACTAAACCAATGAAACGCCCAATGACGCGGTGAAGCCACTCCCAAAAATAAATATCTTTAAAATCTTGAAGGTTAAAATGGTTGTTGAGTTTTTGATATTCAGGATATTGTTTATATAAATCAAAAGCTTCCTGCCATTCAAGGTCATTCATTGGAGGTATTACGCCAGAAATTAATTTATAATTAGAAATTGATAAACCTGAATGTGTTAACCGGGTAATCCCGCCAACAACAACCATAATAAATATTAAAATACAACCAGTAAGCAGCCAGTAAATGACTTTATTATTATCTTTTTTCATTTTATAAAAGGTCTTTTTTAAAACATAAACTATTTATTACATTTTTGTATTGCCCGTAATTAGGTATTAATTGATAGTTGTTTTTGTTATATAGTGCAATAGCTTCAATCTGTCTGATACCTGTTTCTAAAATGCAGGATTTGTACTTTAATTCTTTAGCCCAAGCTTCAAGTTCTTGAAGTATTTTAGTGGCTATACCATTGCCTCTTGCTTCAGATTTGGTAAACATGCGCTTTATTTCAATACAATCAGAATCATAAGGTTTTAAAGCACCACAGCCAACGGGTTGATTATTTAAATAGGCGACCGCAGTATGTTTTATAACATCAATATGATTGTATTGATTGTAAAATTCATGCTCGTCACCATCAGTAATTCTTAAAAAGGTATCTAAGTCTTTCACTAGATTTCTGAAATCTGTATTTTCAGAATCTGTTCTAACCATCTTAATCATTTTTCAGAAGTAAGTATTAAACCTAAACGTTTACCTTCTTTCAGCATTAAGTCATATGCGGCTTTGTGCTCATTTGGAATATCACCCTCAAGTATGGCTTCTTTTATAGCCTCTTTAATGATGCCTATTTCTTTGGAAGGTTTTAAATTGAATGTTGCCATGATTTCTTCACCAGAAATGGGTGGTTGAAAGTTTCGCACATGGTCACGTTCTTCCACCTCAATAATTTTGTCTCTAACAATTTTAAAATTGTTATGATATTGATTAAATTTTTTGGGATTTTTTGTGGTTATATCGGCCTCACAAAGGGTCATTAAATCATCTACATATTTGCCTGCGTCAAATACTAAACGACGTACGGCTGAGTCGGTTACTTCTTCGTTGGCCAAGACTATTGGTCGGGAACTCATAAATACCATTTTTTGAACAAATTTCATTTTGTCATTTAAAGGCATTTTTAAGCGTTTAAATAATTGATATACCATTTTTGAACCTTCAAATTCATGGCCATGAAAAGTCCAACCTACCTTTTTACTGAATTTTTTAGTGGGTGCTTTACCAATATCATGCAACAAAGCCGCCCAACGTAACCATAAATTATCTGTGTTTTGTGCAATATTATCGACTACCTCCAGAGTATGATAAAAATTATCTTTATGCCTTTGCCCTTCTATTTCGTCAATACCTTTTAAGGCTATTAACTCAGGTAAAATATAATCAAGTAAACCTGTTTGTTCCAGCAATAAAAAGCCAATAGAAGGTTTATTACTTTCTAAGATCTTATTCAATTCAACAACAATCCGCTCATTGGTAATAATTTGAATTCTATGATTATTTTTAGAGATGGCTTTTAATGAAATCTCTTCAATTTTGAAATTTAATTGTGCTGAAAAACGGATGGCTCGCATCATTCGTAATGGATCATCACTATACGTTATGTCTGGACTTAAAGGTGTGCGTATAATTTTATTTTGCAAATCTTCTATTCCATTAAATGGGTCAAGTAAATCTCCAAAATTCGATTTACTTAAATTTAAAGCTAAGGCATTTATTGTAAAATCGCGTCTGTTCTGATCATCTTGTAAAGATCCATTTTCAACTACTGGGTTTCTGCTGTCTTCACCATAAGATTCTTTTCTGGCGCCAACAAATTCAATTTCAATATCATTATAGCGAAGCATCGCAGTGCCGTAAGTTTTAAAAACCTGGACTTTGGGCTTGTTTGGTAAATTTTTTGAAACTTGTTTGGCAAGTTCAATACCGTCGCCAATAGCTAAAATATCTATATCCTTAGTTAAACCCCGATCTAATAAAAAGTCTCTGACAAAACCACCAATAACATAACAATCTAAATGCAAGTCATGAGCAGATTGGGATATAATCTCGAAAATATCGTGTTTTAAGGCGTCTTTGTAATTCATTAATTATAATGCAAAATCAAATTCAAAGCTTTAAATATTGAATTAAAATTTATAGCTTTTATGGTCTTATAATTTTAACAACTCCATCACTACTTAATTTTAGGATTGAGGATGGTTTATTGCAAATTTTTTCGCGATGCAAATTTACAACATAGTCTACACCTTTTAAAACCTCTTGAGATATTTCTTTAAATGATTTAGGCGGAGGCATACCGCTAATATTCGCAGAGGTTGAAACTATTGCCCCATTAAATCGTCGTAATAATTGAAAGCAAAAATCATCATTTGGAATTCTTATGGCAATCGTATTGTCTTTTTGAATGAGATTTGATGCTAAATTTTGTGCATCGTCATAAATAATGGTAATAGGGTCTTCAGACACTTCAAAAATATTATAAGCAACTTCTGGTATTTTTTTAACATATTTTTTAAGCATTCTGTCATCTGCTACCAAGCAAATGAGAGCTCTACTGTCTTCACGTTGTTTTAAATTAAACACTTTGTTTACAGCTTCAGGATTAGTAGCATCACAACCAATGCCCCATAAGGTATCAGTGGGGTAGAGTATAAGTCCGCCTTCTTTTAAAATTTGTAAGGCTTTATTTATTTCTTTATTCATTTTTTGAACCTTATATTTGCAATGCTGTAAATTTACGATAGTAAATTATAAAGTAATAGCTTTAATTTATGGTTGATTTAAGATTTTAATATTAAAATGAAGGAAATTAAGGTGTTTATTAATAATTTGGATGATGTTTTTAAGAGAAAACTGACTGGAATAATCCATAATTTTGATAGTTATGAAGGAGGGATTGGAGATAGAAATACAATTAAAATAGTAAAAGAAAAGGAATTTGATTTAAATATTAAAGCTTTTAAAAAGCCTAATTTAGTTAATCAAATTGCATACAAATTTTTAAGAAAGAGTAAAGCCCAACGTTCTTTTGAATATGCTAATAAATTAATAGAATTAAAGATTGGAACACCTCAGCCAATCGCATATTATGAGTATAAAACCGTTTTATTTTTTAAAAAGAGCTATTATATTAGTGAGCATTTAAATTACGATTTAACCTATAGGGAATTAACTACTAATTTTAACTATCCTAATCACGAAGAAATTCTTCGAGCATTTACAAAGTTTACCTTTCAACTTCATGAAAATGGAATTAATTTCTTAGACCATTCACCAGGGAATACTTTGATTAAAAAAGTCGGTAAAGATTACGTATTTTATTTAGTAGACTTAAATCGGATGAATTTTGGTTCTATGAATTTAGAAACAAGGATTAAAAACTTCGCAAAATTGACCACATATAAGTCTATGATAGAGATTATGAGTAATGAATATTCAAAATGTTCAGGAGAAGATTACGAATTAATTTTTAATTTGATGTGGGATTCTACCATGAGGTTTCAGGAAAAATATCATAAGAGAATGAGGTTAAAAAAGAAGTTAAAATTCTGGAAAAAAACCTAACGCTTAGTTTTCCATAACCTATAAAGTTTAATATACTTTAAAAAAGTACCATGGTAAGTTTGTACAGAAATAATAAACCCATCAAGACCGTCTAAAAACCCAAACCTTAAAAAATAGGCTTTAAAAAAGGCCCAAAATGGTCTGTATAATATTTTCCATAATGATGACTTTATCCCTAGTTTGTAATAAGCTTCTGAAGCAATTGTAGAAAAATCTTCTATTTTTTGATTATGTTCCGAATAGTCTCTGTACATCCAATGCAATAAATCCCCATTTAATTTGCTGCATTTGAGGCCTTTTTTCAGAATATAGCAGTCATGAGGGTTAATACCTTGCCATTCTCCACTTCCTTTTTTAAATAACCGAAGTTTTCTGTCAGGATACCAATCTGAATGCTTTATCCATTTTCCACAATAATTATTTAACCTGTTACATACATAACCATCAAATTCCCAGTTAGATTTAATATTTAAAATGCTGGTTTTTAAATTTTCAGAAAGCGCTTCATCACCATCTAAGGATAAAATATAATTATTATTTGCTAAAGAAACAGCATAATTTTTTTGTTCTATATAACCTTCAAATTCATGCTGAATAAATTTTACACCAAATAATTTGCAAATTTCTGATGTTCTATCAGTAGAATAGGAATCTAAAACTATTATTTCATCAGCAATTCCATTTAAAGAGCTTAAACATTTTTCCAGATGCTCTTCTTCATTGTAGGTAATAATAACTGCTGAAAGTTTAATCATTTCTATTTTTTAAACAATATTTAGTGGAGCAAGCATTTATTTAGTTTTCTCAACTTTCGATGCAAAAATAGTTTATTAAATTTTGTACACAAAATACTAAGTATTTATAATAAGGAATTCTGAAAATAAAAGGTAATTCTTATTAATTTTTATTTACTAGTTGCTTCCATAAAACCTGTTTTTAACTGAGTATTTAAGGTATTTTATTGATATGTTTTTTTGGAACTGGATTCTTACTTGAATATAAAAGTGAGGCGGGAATATTAATATTGCTTTTATCAATAATTTAAAATGTTTTATACAGAGTTATTGTTTAAAAATATTCTCAAATTAAATCATTTGTGTTTTTGAATTTATGCAATATGTATCCTACAAACAGATAGGCTCAGTAACGATTTAGTTTCTTCTAATAAGATTGGCTATTTGTTTGAACTTGTATATTTAGGCATCATTTACCAGATATATAACACTGCCAATAAATTCGACAAATGGGATTGGTTCGATATAGGATGAAGCCTTCCTACGGTATGACATTGCGAGGGCTTTATGGACTTCTCCGTTGAGATTTTCCATTTAGAATCTAAATTCAAGTTATATTTGTAAAGAAACGAAGAATAATTATGAAAATACTACACATTTCAGGTGCAAAAGTATGGGGAGGAAATGAACAACAAATGATTGACCTGATTCCTGAATTAACAAAACTTGGGGTTGAGAACATTGTTTTTGGAGTTGAAAATTCACAACTTCAAAAAGAATGTGTGAGTAAACATATTTCTTTTGTTTCAGCTAAAAAGGATAAACTCAATAAATTAGTAAATTATAGTTATTTAAAATCTATAGTTAGAGAGATAAAACCAGATTTAATTCATTTGCATACGAGTGATTCTTTAACCGTATTTACAATTTCAGATTTCTTATTTGGGTTAAAGACGAAGGCAGTATTCTCTAAAAAAGGAATGGGTAGTAGCAGCAGTTTTTTGAGTAAGTTTAAATACAATTATAAAAATATCGATACAATTATTTGTGTTTCTGAGGCTGTTAAAAAATCATTTTCAAGTATTATAACAAAAAATAATCTAGCTAAATTAACCGTAGTCTATGACGGAATAAATTTAAACAGAACAAGTGATGAAAAAGGATTAAATGTTAGAAAACTGTTTGATATTAATGATGAGACAGCAATTATTGGAAATATAGCCAATCACGTAAAAGCTAAAGATTTGGTGACCTTGATTAGAGCAATAAATTATTTAGTTAATAATTTAGGTTTAAAAAATATTCATTTACTGCAAATAGGTATGTTTTCTAATAAATTGACTCCTGAAATTAAAAACTTAATTTTTGAATTTAAATTAGAGAAGTATATTACCTTAACTAACTTTCAGCCAAATGCTTTGGATTTTTTATCTCAATTTGATTTATATGCAATGAGTTCTGCAAGAGAAGGTCTTCCCCTTACAATTTTTGAAGCTTTTTTAAAGAAAACACCAGTTGTTAGCACAAAAGCAGGAGGAATACCTGAAGCAGTAATCCATAATTTTAATGGCTATTTATGTGAGGTAGGAGATTTTGAGAATCTGGCAAAAAATATCCATAAATTATTAAATTCTGAAGAAAAAAAGAAAGAGTTTGCGAATAGATCTTATGAAATGTTTTTTGAAAAATTTACTGCAGAACAATCAGCTAAAAATATCTTGGAAATATATAAAAAGTCAATATAAATAATGAAATCAGGGCCGTAAAGATCAATCTATAATTATCTGGAAGCACTCAAATTTATTTCATCACAAAACGATTTAAGTTATTAAATAATCCTCCTTTTCAGAAGCATGTTCTGTTATGCTAATTTGATAATTAAGTTTATTTGAAGGTTTTTAGACGATGAAGGAAATATAATTGCTTGCTCAGTTCGCTTGAATTATAGATGATTAAAATTTTGTTTATGTAAACATCATAAGTATTGATTGATTCCCTTTTCGATAAAAGCAAGTTTCTTTTCGGTGGTTTCTATTTCTATTTTATTGTTAATTTCGACACGACTTTTGGATTGTTCTTTATGGTAAATATGATATACAATTCCTGAATACTTCAATCTTTTTCCTTTAATTCCAATGTTGTGCAAACGTTGAATCATCTCAGAGTCTTCCATTCCCCATCCCACTATATCTTCATTAAAGCCATTAATTTTAATAAAATCATCTTTCCAAAAGGACATATTGCAACCCCGAAGTTTTTTGCTACGTTTATCTACACTTTTGGCAAAATTCATCAGAAATGGAATCCGAATGGTTCGCCCTCTTTTCTTAATTCCTTTGGATAACATATAGAAATCAATAATTTTTTTAGAAAATAATTCTGGCAATAAATTTTCTTGAATATTGACGCGAGAACCAAATAAATAATGCCCTTTTTCAGCAAAAGTGAGATGGTCTTCAACAAAATATTTGTTCATTATAATATCACCATCAATTTCTACAATGTAATCGTGTTTTGAAGCAGCAATAGCTTTGTTCATAATCCTTGATTTTCTGTTTTTAAGATCTTCGTGCCAAATATGAATTAATGGGATTGGGAATTCTTTTTGAAAACTTTCTATTAATTGTTTGGTGTCTTTTCTTGAACCATCATCTGCAATTATTAATTCATTGGGTAAAACCGTCTGTTTCAGTATGCTTAAGAGCAATAATTCTAGAGCTTCTGGCCAATTATAAGTGGAAGTTATCAAGGAACAAGAAGTGAGTTTTTTCATAGCCAAAATTTAATGAACTAAATTAAGATTATTTTTTTTAGAGGAAAAGCATTCCTTTATTATAAGTAGTATTTTATCTAACAATCCCTATAAAATACTATGACATATTACAAAATATACCTCAAGGTTACTAAGGTAATGTTCATGATAATCTTTTATATATCATAATGAACTTATCTTTTTGAGAATCAAAAGTTGTCGTCTGGTCTTTACTGAAAAATTCAATTACCAAAATAACTCCGGCAAAATCTAAATCATCAATTACGAATTTAATATTTTCTGCTTCGTTTTAAGGAATGATTAAGTCACGTTCTTTTGATGAACCGTTATGTTTTTTTTTGGAGGATTGTTTAGATTTTGGTTTAAAAAACGCTCAATTTTATCCTTGAATAAGTCAGGTGTGAATTCTTGGTATAAAAAAAGCGACTCCTTTTTGAGCTTCTTTATGGATTTTGTAGCGAACAATTTAGGTTTGAAATCATTCAAATGGACGGACACGTGTTGCATTCCGTCTTCAAAAGTGGCCCAGATTTTCTTTTCTATCCAAGGAGAAAAAATAATAAAAGAAGGCTTTCCTAATGCTTTCGCGATGTTGATAGCGCCGCCGTCATTACCAATAATCAAATCACATTGATTCATTAGGGCAATAAACCTCCTTAAATCTTTAGCTAAAAAATCAAAATATATCTTTTCTTGTGTGGAAGCTTTACAGGCATTAAAAATAATTTTGGCGTCCTCAATTTGCTTTGGAAAATAATTAAAAAGGATATTTACATCGTGTTTATCAGCTATTGTGTCAACTACTTTTGCCATGTATTCAAGTGGATAGGTCTTAACTTTTTCACTACCCAAAAGGCTAATCAAGACCGTTTTTCTGTCTTTTTTGACTTTATGTTGTTCAAAAAAACCTAAGGCTTCCTGATTTTCTTTTTCAGTTATAAATAATTTGGGCAATGGGTCAATCTCAATAGATAAATCTAAAGGTTTTAATAAAGAAAGTCGTCTTTCAATTGCTAAACCTAAATTCGTTTTTGGAAATGCTGCAAAAGAAACATTATTGGTATATAAAAAAGTACGTCCTTTCTTTTTGTATGATATTTTTCTTTTGGCACCACTTAATAAAACGATGATCCAACTTTCTAATTTAGAATACGCATCAATCAGTAAATCATATTCACTTGCTCTAATCTTAAGGGCTAAATTGAGGAAATCTTTTTTGTTTTTGCGATGTTTTTGCTGAAAGGGAATGATGTTGTCAATATTGGTGTTTCCTTCTAAAACAGGTGTTGTAGATTCGTATACCAAATAATCAATTTGGGCTTCGGGATAAGCCAAGCGCAAATTATTGCAAATAATGCTGCTTATCAAGACGTCACCAATCATTTTTTGTTGTATAACCAGTATTTTCATAATATAAAAAACAACCGTTTTTTCACAGAGGAATATACAATATTTTTTTATTGTAGAATATTAAACGGTTACGTAATATCTGTTTTAAATCATTATTCAAATGGTTTGCAAATCAGTTGAAGGCAAAAACCTTAAACGAGTAATAGTTCACTTTTGATACAGTGATTGGAATAATTTATGCCACATTATACCTAAGAAAAATCAATATACAAATTGACGGGTACAACAACTATTGAAAGCTAAAAATCGGACTAATCCTTTTAGCCTAAAAGCTACGTTTCTGTGTCTTTATTTAAAATGTTATTTTTTATAATGACGTCTATAATAGTGTGAATGGTTTCATTTTTTATGTATTCACACGTTTTTTTATACATGAAATACGCAAAGCATAAACGACTTCAAAAGCAAAAAACAAATACCAATTAATTATACAGCCACATCATTCTCACGAAGCGCATTATTTAAGGATGTTTTTTTGTCTGTGCTTTCTTTACGTTTCCCAATAATTAATGCACAAGGTACCTGAAATTCACCTGCTGGAAATTTTTTAGAATAACTACCTGGAATTACAACTGATCTGGCAGGGACTATACCTTTATATTCAACTGGTTTTTTGCCAGTAACATCAATGATTTTAGTACTCATAGTTAATACAACATTAGCACCTAAAACAGCCTCCGATTCAACACGCACACCTTCAACCACAATACAACGAGATCCAATAAACGCATTGTCTTCTATGATTACAGGAGCCGCTTGCAAAGGTTCTAAAACACCACCAATACCAACACCACCGGATAAATGCACATTTTTTCCAATTTGTGCACAACTACCAACAGTTGCCCAAGTATCAACCATAGTACCTTCATCTACATAAGCCCCAATATTCACATAACTAGGCATTAGGATGGTTCCTTTGGAGATATAGGCTCCATGGCGGGCTACCGCATGTGGTACCACTCTTATTCCTTTTTCGGCATATCCAGTTTTTAATGGTATTTTATCATGAAATTCAAAGGGTCCAACTTCTATAGTTTCCATTGTTTGAATTGGGAAGTATAAAACAACTGCTTTTTTTACCCATTCATTGACTTGCCAGCCACTTGAAACTGGTTCTGCAACGCGAAGTTTACCAGAATCTAATAAAGCAATAACTTCTCTTATTGCTTTAATGGTATCTGGTTCTTTTAAAAGTGTTCTGTTTTCCCAGGCCTTTTCTATGATATGCTGTAATTGTGTCATGGTCAAAATTCTTTTTGGCAAAGATAGTATCTAAGTTCAAAATAAAAAGTGTAACAGGCGAATATAAATAGGACTAATGGTCGAAATGCATAAAATATGCTTAAATATCTTTTAAAAAAAAATCAATTTTCCCCTCCTAACTAAATTAAATCATCGATAAAACACAATATGGTTGAATTTTGACGTTAAAACGAGTTATTTAATCTATTCATCGTCAAAAACTGTTGCTTCTCTAATCATCGAAAATCTAGATAGTTACAACTAATTTATTATGCATCAGCCTCTATGTGTATATATATTTGTCTCAACAATAAACCAAGTAACATGAAATTAAATTTTTACATCTTAATAATTTTATTACTTTCTTTCTCATTTGCCAACGCACAAGAAAGCTCTACCGAGGTTATTAATAATGTAAATATTTCTGTTTCTGAAATTACAATAGAAGTTACAGCTACTCAAAATAATGAAACTACTGTAAATGAAAATAAAGAGTTAAATACTAATGAGGTTATTGCAAGAGATAGTGACATTAGAATTTATTTAAATCAAACAAGAAATGTTCAAAACATAAATTTATTATTTCCTGAATTTAATAAGGATCAAGTAGCATAATATTAATATTTCATATCTATAAGTTTGAAAAAGGTTATCAATTTTGATAACCTTTTTTTTATTGACTATTTTTGAATAAATTTTTTTATGGGGCGCATATTAGCAATTGATTATGGATTAAAAAGAACAGGTATTGCTGTTACTGATGAGTTGCAAATAATAGCGTCTGGACTTACCACAGTTTTAACTAAGGATCTGATTTCCTTTCTAGAAGACTATCTTAAAAAGGAAAAGGTAGAATTGGTACTTATAGGTGAACCTAAACAAATGAACAACTCACCTTCAGAAAGTGAAGGGTTAATCATTCCGTTTATTGAAAAATTGGTTCATGTTTTTCCAAATATTCCTATTAAACGAATAGATGAACGTTTTACATCAAAAATGGCATTTCAAACGATGATTGATAGTGGATTGAAAAAAAATCAAAGAAAAAACAAAGCACTTATTGATGAAATTAGTGCCACTCTTATTCTTCAGAGTTATTTATATTCAAAATAATCATAATAGCCAATGATTAGTTTTTTTAATTAAATGATTACAATAAAAAGTAAGTATTGTATTTTTGCATAAAATTAGCAAAAAACAACAATGATTTTACCTATTGTAGCATATGGAGATGCAGTTTTAAAAAAAATGGGCACGCCAATTACTAAAGATTATCCTAATCTTGATTCACTTATTCAAAATATGTTTGAGACCATGTATAATGCCTTAGGAGTTGGCTTAGCAGCACCTCAAATTGGGTTACCAATTCGTTTATTTGTGATTGATACGTCACCATTTTCTGAAGATGATGATTTAACACAAGAAGAACAAGATCTTCTGAAAAACTTTAAGAGAGTTTTTATCAATGCCAAAATCACTAAAGAAGATGGTGATCAATGGGCTTTTAATGAAGGGTGCTTAAGTATACCAGATGTGCGAGAAGATGTATTTAGACAACCAAAGCTAATCATTGAGTATGTTGATGAAAATTTTAATGAACATGTTGAAGAATTTGATGGTTTGATTGCCAGGGTTATTCAGCATGAGTATGACCATATTGATGGTATTTTGTTTACAGATAGGTTGTCGGCTTTTAAAAAGCGCTTAATAAAATCAAGATTAACCAATATTTCAAAAGGGAAAATAGATGTGGATTATAGAATGCGTTTTCCAGACCAAAAAAAGAAACGATAATATTTGCAAAGCACTTGTAAACAAGTGATATTTGCCCTTTTTAAAAATAATTTATGAGCTTAGAAAAAATAATTGCTATTGCCGGAAAGCCTGGACTATTTAAACTTATTACGCAGACGCGTGCAGGTTTTGTTGCTGAATCGTTAATTGATAATAAAAGATTATCTGTAAATGTGCAACAAAATGTGAGTGTTTTGAGTGAAATTGCTATCTATACATTAACAGAAGAGGTGCCCTTAAAACAGGTGTTTTTAAAAATTAAAGAAAAGGAAAATGGGCAACAAACTAGCGTGAGTGCCAAAGATAGTAAAGATGCTCTTGAAGAATTTTTCTTTAATGTGCTTCCAGATTATGATGAAGACCGAGTTTATGTGAGTGATATTAAGAAAGTAATTCAATGGTACAACTTACTTCAATCACATGATTTGCTAAATACATTGGAAACAGACGGTAGTAAAAAATCTGACGAAGAAGAATAAATAGATATAGACCTTAAAAAGAACCTCCTTAATAATGGAGGTTTTTTTATGCTTTGTTGTTAAATTTGCCATATTATATCGACTTATATAAAAACTTTATTTTATTGTCATGAAGCTTTCCAAATCTCAAATAAGTAATCTTATTTTTTTAGTGATTATTGTAATATTGATTATTCCTCAAACAAGAAAACCTATTCAGGTGTTTTTAAATAAGGGATTTGCCTTAATAAGTCCATCCATTGAAAAGAAAGAAAAACAGACACGCTTAAAAAGTTATGAATGGAAATTAAAAGATGAAGAAGGACATATTTTTGATTTTGAAAGTGTTAAGGGAAAGGTTGTTTTTATAAATTTCTGGGCTACTTGGTGTCCGCCTTGTATTGCTGAAATGCCAAGTATTCAAGGCCTTTACACAGATTATAAAGATAAAGTTGAATTTTTATTGGTTACTAATGATCCCTATTCTGAAATCAATAAATTTTTAGAGGAAAATAATTATGACTTTAAAATATTAAGGCCTGTTACTTTTAATACTAGTGTATTTGATGTTTCAACAATTCCTCGAACATTTTTAATAGATAAAACAGGTACAATTATTATTGATGAAACAGGAGCTGCTAATTGGAACAGTGATAAAGTAAGACTTGTAATTGATAGTTTGTTAAAAGAATAAGGTTTTAAAAAAAGCCTTTATAAAAGAAACTGAAAATAAGGATTGCATAATTTTTAATTCCTCAAAAAAAGAAGATTCTTCATCTAAAAATTTAAACATGGTTTCAACGGAATTTTTAGAATAAAATTGTTCAAAAATCCATTCCCCTTTATCATTTTCATCTTTCAAAACCCTTAGGAATATAGCATCGTAAAATTGATACTTTTTTGTATTTAAATCTTTTGATGGTAGCTTATTGAATTTTAAATTTTTAATAATTTTTAAAACCTTTTTTTCGGTGTGTTTAAAAGAATAACCCGTTGAACCTTTTACCCAACCAGCCGCAGTACCAATTTTAGTAATATGTTTTGAAGATGCTTTTTCAAAAGGAAAGTCAGTCATTGGTATGTTACCAGTTTCGACTTCTATAACCTTATATTTTTCAATTTTCAGATAGTCAGAAAGATATTGCTTTAAATAAGTCTCATATGTTTTGTCCTCAACAATAGTTTCTGTGAAATAAGTAAACTCCACTAAGGCTTTATTTTCTGAAAAAGGTAGAACATAGGTAAAGGTCGTTTGCTTGCCATCTTTTAATCTATAATCCATCATAGTAAATGTTTCAGGATTAAAAATATCACTTTCAGTTTCTA
>JAHENA010000002.1 GCA_024643405.1 Flavobacteriales bacterium
CTGTTCCACCATAAAAAATATCTACCAATTCTGATCTGGCATTCATTCCATTATTGGTTGGAGCTTTACCGCAAATTATTATACCACCCCAATCACCTGGTTGAGGATTTGCTTCACCAGAAGTAATTACAATAGGATCAGTTTCATTTCCCCAAGTATAAATTTTACCTCCCTGTGCAATAGCAATATAGGCGTTTTTGTTTTTTTGTGCTTTAATTACTGTGCCAGCAAGAATTTCTAATATGGCGCCATCTCTTACTAATAAAGGACCAGTTAATATGTATTCTATATTTGGAATGAGTACCAATCTAGTAATTATTACGCCTTCTAAAGCATTTTCAGGAAGGCAAGAATTATAACAACTGCCACCGCAATCTATTCCGGTTTCATCTCCGTTCTGAATCCCGTCATCACATGTAGATATCATTAGTACATCTCTAGTATCTTCTTTTGAGCAAGATATTAGATTGATTAAAATGAAAAATAATAAACTTAAATTAAAGATAGACTTAAGCATTAGTCCTATGTAATAATTGTTTAAGAATATAAAGTAACAAATTTAATGTTTAGTACCGTGAAATTATTCTCTAATTTAAGTATATAAATTTTAAAAAAAATAAAGCTGAAGTTTAACTTCAGCTTTATTTTTTTGATTATAAAAAGGGTTGATTATTGTTTGGTAATACTTCCTGAATGTGAATCTGTTTTATTAACCTTATCAGGGTTTCCATAATACTTGATGTCTCCACCACTATTAGCATCAGCTGTTAATTCTTTTGCGGTGTTAATAGTTATGTCTGCACCACTGGTGGCTTTAACCTTACTGGAAATAGCAATTAATTCTGAGGCTTTTATATCGCTTCCACTTGAAGCATCTGCTTCTAATTTTTCTGTATTGCCAGATAGTTTTAAATCACTACCACTACTGGAATTACAATGGAGTGTAGATGTATTTACAGTCAGTCTCATATCACTACCACTTGAACTGTTTAACTCTAAATAATCCGTATTAATGGTGTTGGTTGAAATCACATCGCTACCACTTGTTGAGGTAATTTTAGAAACATCTTTAAAGGTTACCATTATTTTTTTTGATGTGGCATAGCCAATATTTTTTTCTGCATAAATAAGTAATTCATTATCTTTTACTTCAGTTTTAATGAGTTCGAGCAGATTTTCATCAGCCTCAATGACAATGCTTTCTTCATTGCCTTGCGTTATGTAGACTTCTAAGCCTTGACTGGCTTTAATGGCATTAAATGATTGGTTTAATGTGCGATTTTCTAATTGTACATCGCCATTTCCATGAACGCCACCAAAATTCATATCAAAATTACAAGAGAACAGAGATAAGCTTAATAAAGAGGTTACGAGAATTTTAATTAATGTTGTCATGATTGTTAGTTTTTTGATTAATATCTTGTTCAAAGATCTATGCTTTTAATAATAATAAGAAACATAAATATCTGAGTTGTTGATTTTAGTTGATGAATTGTTTAATTAATTTTCGTCTGATTTTATTTGAATGCCATTATTATCAATATTAACTTTAACAGCAGGACTATTAGCTTTTAATCCGTTTTTATTTATTTTCAAACTACTGCTATCTACTTTAATATCGATGCCCTCTTTGTTAATGATGATACCGTCATCTTCATGATGTATATCAATATCAAATTCTACAGGACAATCCAAACAATCCACTTCATCAGTCTTGATTTTTAGAAAATGATTAACATGGTTGGAGGATACAATATTATCATCATATGAACGATCGTTTAAAAAGTTTCGAGTGTTATTATTAAAATTGGCAATTATGCCTTCTGGCAGATATAAAATGATATCAATTTCTTGATCACTGAATTTATGTTTTGCTTCAGTCATTAAATAACTATCTAATAAAATGTCGTTTCCTTTAATAGTATAACCATAACTTATGTTTTTAGCGCGTTCTGTTGCTTTGTCATAATCTCTTCCATCAGCAGATTTTTCAATACTTATAGAAGCAAGTGAATCTGTAGTCGATTTTACAATAATGTCAATGTCCGATGAATAAATGATTTTCTCTCCATTTTCGTTAGTCGCTAATTTAAAGGATTGATGGTTTCTGTAAATGCTCCCGTATTTATCATTGTTACCCATTTTAATTTTTAGAGTATCATTAGGTGCAATGTAGAATTCTTGTCTTTCCGTTACTCTTTCATTAAAAGCATGCTCACTTGCTTGTCTAATACCAATTATAATCAGTCCTATAATGGACAAAATCCATATTCCTAATAAGGTAAACTTAGCAATATTACCAATTGATTTTAGATTGTTAACCAATATTTTTAGTCCTAAATAGAAAAGGAAAAAGAATGGAATTCCTACTAAAAAAAATACTAATAAGGATACTAACCAAATAGGTGTATTACCTGCGTTAGCCATTTCCACAAAGTCCATTCCAGGAATATGCAATATGTTAGTAACTCCTAATGAGAATAATCCAATTATCAGAGCAATTAAAGCAGTGGCCCCGGTAATCATAAGAATGATTCCAATAAATTTGGCAAACACAGTGAAAAAGAACATAATAATGTCTCCAAGTGTATCAAAAAAAGATTTAGAATTTGACTTTATGTTATTGCTTTGTTTTTTTAAATCTACTTTTTTTGCAGCATCAGACACATTTTTGGCCGCACCAGAAACAGATTCAGACACATTTTTAGCGACATCACTTACGGTTTCAGAAACACTTTCAAACCCGTCTTTAATTTTTTTTTCTATGTTGCTTATATTGACGGGCTCACCAGTCATGGTAAGTTTATCCGCAGTCGTTCTAGCTTCAGGAACTAAAACCCAAAACAATATATATATTAATATAAAGGTTCCGCCAGAACCAATAGCTAGTAATAGCCAGATTAAACGAAGCCAAACGGCATCAATACCTAAATAATGACCTAAACCAGAAGCTACGCCGCCAATATAGGAGTTATCTGTGTCTCTAAATAGTTTTTTAGAAGGTGCTGATTTTGTATTATAGGTGGTTTTTGGTTCATCTTCAAATATTTCATCATCAACCAAATAGTCTTCTGGTTGGCCCATAATTGAAATAACCTCTTCTACCTCTTTATTTCCAATAACTTGTTTATCGTGTTTAATGCGCTCACTAAAAAGTTCCGAAATACGAGCTTCAATGTCTGAAATAATTTCAGAGCGACCTTGAGAGTCTGTAAATGAACGTTTTATAGCCTCAAGATAGCGCTGTAATTTTACGTATGCATCTTCATCAATATGAAAAAATATACCTGCTAAATTTATGTTGACTGTTTTATTCATTTTTTGTTGTTTTTTTTCTGGTTACTAGGTTAACGGCGTTTTGTAATTCGCTCCATGTGGTATTTAATTCTTTTAGAAAAAGTTTCCCGGTTTCTGTTAAACCGTAATATTTTCTTGGTGGTCCTGAGGTGGATTCTTCCCATCTGTAATTAAGTAGACCTGCATTTTTAAGTCTTGTTAGTAGCGGATAAATGGTGCCTTCTACCACAAGCAGTTTGGCGTCTTTAAGAGTATCTAAAATTTCTGCTACGTACGCATCTTCATCTTTTAAGACCGAGAGTATACAGTATTCTAATACACCTTTACGCATTTGTGCTTTTGTGTTTTCTATCTTCATGTTCTAAAGCGTTTAAATATTATAAAACTGTTCATTTTTTGATTGATTTATGATTGATTATTTGATGAAATTAATTGTAAAAGGATATTGGTATAATTCACCGTCTCTGGCTTTTAAACTTGCTTTAATAATAAAGACCAGTTCTAAAATAAAGCCTAAAATGGCAATGCCTCCTAAAGCACCTCCTATATAAAGTAGAGGAGATGGTTTCCCAATGTTAAGATGAAAATCATGTAACCCATGAAAATCAATAAAGTCAAAACCATTAAATATATTAAATATGAAAAACGGAATGCTAATGGTACCTAAAATAATAGCATATAATAAAATGCTAATTTGAAAATTTATAGCTTGTTTGCCATGGGCATCTACAAATTCAGATTTATCTTTATTACTTACCCACAAAATAATAGGACCAATAAAATTTCCTAAAGGAATAATAAACCTACTAAAGGTAGATAAGTGTACGAAGGTTGCGATGTTTTTTTGATGATTGTCTAACATGATTTCAAAGTATATAATAATATCCTATACAAATATATATCTAAAAGCAGGTATTATGTAACACATAGTACCATAATTTAACATAAATTTAACAAATTGTCATATCGATTATTTTCAATAAATTAGTGCAAAATTCAAAAATATATAATGAATATAACACCCAGAAAGCTAAATGCTTACACCATATTTAAATTGCCTTCTGCTTATTTATGCGGGGTGAGAACTAAGTTTATTGATAATGACAAGAGTATAGTAACGGTAAGACATCGATGGATTAATCAAAATCCTTTTAAGTCTATGTTTTGGGCAGTGCAAGGTATGGCAGCGGAGTTTTCTACTGGCGCTTTAATTATTGGAAAAATACAAGAATCTGGTAAGCGTATTTCAATGTTAGTCACTTCAAATAATGCTTCATTTACTAAAAAGGCGACGGGTAAAATTACCTTTACCTGTAAAGATGGACGACTCATTGATGACGCTATTAAAAAAACAATAACAACTGGTGAAGGTCAAACCTTTTGGATGCAATCTGTGGGTCTAAATGAAGATGGTATTGCCGTTTCTACCTTCAATTTTGAATGGAGTATTAAGGTTAAAAGTTAAACTACATTTTTTATGTAACGAAAACATAATGACCTCTACAAATAAAAAGAATAACAAATAAACTTTAAATAATGAACGCACATGAAATAGATTATCATCTATATGGTGAAGAAATGCAATATGTTGAAATTGAACTTGATCCTCAAGAAGGCGTGGTTGCTGAAGCTGGAAGTTTTATGATGATGGATGATGGTATTAAAATGGAAACTATCTTTGGAGATGGATCAACTAAAAATGAAGGTTTTTTAGGGTCTATTTTAGGAGCCGGAAAACGAATTCTTACTGGAGAAAGCTTATTTATGACTGCGTTTTATAACAATGTGGTTGGAAAACGAAAAGTATCCTTTGCTTCTCCTTATCCTGGTAAAATTATTCCAATTAATTTAAAGGAGTTTGGCGGTAAATTTATTTGTCAAAAGGACGCTTTTCTATGTGCAGCAAAAGGTGTTAGCATTGGAATAGAATTTAGCAAACGTTTAGGTAGAGGCCTTTTTGGTGGTGAAGGATTTATTATGGAAAAGTTAGAAGGCGATGGTATGGCGTTTGTGCATGCAGGGGGCACTATGGCAAAAAAAGTGTTACAAGCGGGCGAAATTTTACGCGTGGATACTGGATGTATTGTAGGGTTTACCCAACATGTTGATTATGATATTGAATTTATTGGAGGTATAAAAAACACCATTTTTGGAGGTGAAGGTCTGTTTTTCGCTAAATTACAAGGACCCGGAACAGTGTACATTCAGTCTTTACCATTTAGCAGATTGGCTGGTCGTGTTTTGGCTTCAGCACCTCAAGGTGGCGGTAAACAAAAAGGAGAAGGCAGTATACTTGGAGGTCTTGGAAATTTAATTGATGGGGATAATAGATTTTAACAGTTAATATTTTGTTTAAACTTAGATTAGTAACAATATTTTCCTTAAATTCGAGTTATAAATTTAATTAATCCGCCTAAAAAATATTTATACTTTAGTAATTTTTCAACCAAAAACCTATAGTAAAATTATGGCAAGAGCAATGTTAGAGTACACCAAAACAATACTGCATAAAGTTAGTTTTGATGTAAGTTTGTTCTGTAAAGAAGTACAAAAGGCAGTTCAAAGATTATTGCCTTATGAGATTGAAGAATTAAAATTGTTTATTCTTTCTCTCGTGCAACAGAACCCTGAATTAAATCAATCTTTGGTTTATTTAAATGCATAAAGAAAAGAGCGACGAACAGTCGCTCTTTTCTATTTTGCTAATGGACTAATGATTTCTACATTTTGAAATGCGATGGCGCCTCTTATGATGCCTGATATAACGCTTTGTAAAGCCTCAATAATTTGCATTTTTAATTCACTTTTATGATAAATGATACTGACTTCCCTAGCTGGAGTTGGATCTTTGAAATAATGTAAGTTTTGTTTTTCATTTTCTTTGATATCAAGGGTGTGTAAATAAGGTAAAAGGGTCATGCCTAAACCTTCGTTTGAAAGTTTAATAAGAGTTTCAATACTACCACTTTCTATTTGGAATTTATCTTCAGTATTCTTTTTAAAAGCATTACACAGGTTAATCACGCCATCTCTAAAGCAGTGACCATCTTCCAAAAGTAACATATCATTAAGATCTAGGTCAGATACCTCAATTTTTTTATTTTGGTGTAACCTGTGAGTGCTTGGTATATAGCTCACAAAGGGCTCATAAAATAATACGCGTTCTTTAATAGTTTCAAGTTCTAAAGGAGTAGAAACAATAGCGGCATCTAAATGACCATCATTGATTCTTGAGATTATTTCATCAGTGGTTAATTCTTCTATTTTAAGTTTTACTTTTGGATGTTTTTTTATAAAAGATTTTAAAAACATAGGCAAAAGGGTAGGCATAATAGTAGGTATAATCCCTAATTTAAATTCACCTCCTATAAATCCTTTTTGTTGATCTACAATATCTTGTATTCTATAAGATTCATTTACAATGTTTCTGGCTTGTGTTACAATTTTTCGCCCAACATCTGTAAGCTCTATAGGTTTTTTAGATCTGTCAAAAATTAAAACATCCAACTGGTCTTCAAGTTTTTGAATTTGCATGCTTAAAGTAGGTTGTGTAACAAAACACTTTTCTGCTGCTTTTGTAAAATTTTGGTGTTCCGCAACTGCTAATACGTATGATAACTGTGTTATAGTCATGAGCAAGAATTTAGACTTTAAAAATACAAAAACTATCAATAAAATTGATGATAAGTGGTGTTAATAATAGATTAAATATTTGCAGAAACATTGATTACTTACATAAGTAACGTTAATATGTTGCATCAAATATTTTTTATTTAATCGCTTTGACTCAAAAATATTCCTTTAATTTTGGAGCATGTTTTATACTATTGATATTTTAGGAACCATCGCTTTTGCCATTTCTGGTGTCTTGGTAGCTATTAATAAAAAAATGGATTTATTTGGTATTCTTATCATTGGTTTTGTGACGGCCGTTGGTGGTGGGACTCTTAGAGATATTTTAATAGGTCAAACTCCAGTAAGTTGGATGCTAGATATTACCTACACTTATTTTATTTTAGGATCTGCAATTTTTGCAATTCTATTTAGAAGTTATATTAATTACTTAAGAACATCACTATTTCTTTTTGATACCATTGGGATAGGATTATACACCGTTGTCGGTATTGAAAAGGGCATTCATGCAGGACTTCATCCAATTATTTGTATTGCCTTGGGTACTATTACGGCCTCTTTTGGAGGTGTTATTCGTGATATTTTAAGTAATGAAATACCGGTAATTTTTAGAAAGGAAATTTATGCAACCGCATGTATTATTGGAGGAATCACCTACTTTTTGGTAAGAAAGTTTCCATTGGATGACAATTTTGTTTTTTTACTTTCAGCTGGAATTGTGATTCTTATAAGAATTTTGGCCGTTAAATTCAAAATTGGATTACCAACTGTTTATAAAGATTAATGGATTATTTCAGCTTTTCTAATAAATACATTACGTAGTGGCCAATCGGCTTCATCTGTTTTAACGGCAGCAATTTTATCAACCACATCCATGCCTGCAATTACTTTTCCAAAAACAGTATAATCACCATCCAGAAAATGAGAACCGCCTTGTTGTTGAATAATAAAAAATTCAAAAGGAGAAGCTAATTTGTAAGGATTATCAATTTCGCCACTTGGCATAGAAATGACCCCTCTTTCATGTGTAAACCCTCTATTGGTATCTGTCGGTAACAGGTATCTTCCAATTTCGGCCCTTTTGTTAGCTGTTTTTTTATCGTCGCTATTGCCTCCTTGAATGATAAAGTTATTGATTACTCTGTAAAATTGTGTATTGTTAAAATAGCCTCTTTTAGTAAGATATATAAAATTAGATCTATGAAATTTAGTTTCGTTAAACAATAAAATATCAATAGAGCCAAAATCTGTAGTCAACCGCACCTTATTTTCTTTATGCTTCTTGTCATATTCTAAAAAGAATTCCATGGCATTTTGCAAACCATCTAAGACTGGATAAGGTTTAGAATCGTCTTCTTCAGTTTCATTTTCAGCCTGATTATTTTCTACTCCCGTTTCAGTATTCTCATACTTAATTTTCTTTTTAGTTTGTTTATCTTCACAATTTAAAAGTAAAAGGAATACAACTAATAGCCACACAATTCTCATAGAATGAATTTTGATGAATTTTTAATTAGAATTTCAAAAGTAAAAAATATACCGCTACCTGCCCAAGTATCTCAGTTTAAAATGGCTCCACCTTTTAGAATGGAGCTTTTAGAAGCGAATAAAGAGGCTATTAAATTTGCGAAAAAAGCGGGTGTTTTAGCGCTTTTTTATCCTGATTTATTTCAACAAACAAATTTGGTTCTGATTCTCAGAAAAAGCTACGAAGGCGTGCATTCTGCTCAAGTAGGATTCCCTGGTGGCAAATTGGAACCTAACGATGATTCATTAGCGCATGCTGCTATAAGAGAAACGTTTGAAGAAATAGGTGTACCCGTTCATGATATTGAAATTTTATCGGCATTGACAGAAGTTTATATTCCTCCAAGTAATTTTTATGTACAGCCTTATTTAGGTTTTTTGCAAAAAACACCAAGATTTATAAAAGATAAAAACGAAGTTGAAGCTATTATTGAGATTCCTTTGAGTCATTTTATTGATGATAATATGGTCATTTCGAAAAGAGTGTCAACTTCCTATAAAGTTGAGGTTGAAGTGCCTGCATTTTCATTAAATGGACATATAGTTTGGGGAGCCACTGCTATGATTTTAAGTGAAATTAAAGACTTATTAAAACAAGTGTTGTAAATTATAGTTTTATTACATTTGTAAAAACTAACTAATTGAAGCGTGATTTATGGCGTTGCTTAAACGAAATCCATTTGGACATATTCTTATTTTAAAAAAATGGCTCATCAGAATCTTAGGTGTACTTACACATAGACGTTTTCGGGGTTTTAACGAAATGCATATTGAAGGGTCTGAAATAATAAAAAACTTACCTGATACTAATGTGTTGTTTATCTCTAATCATCAAACTTATTTTGCTGATGTGGTATCTATGTTTCATGTATTTAATGCTAGTCTTAGTGGGCGTGTAGATTCGATTAAAAATGTTGGTTATTTGTGGAATCCGAAACTTAATATTTATTATGTCGCAGCCAAAGAAACTATGAGAGCGGGTATGTTACCAAAAATTTTAGCATACGTTGGCTCCATAAGTATTGAGCGTACGTGGAGAGCTGAAGGTAAGGATGTAAACAGGCAGGTAAAAATGAGTGATATTTCCAATATTGGAAAAGCCTTAGATGATGGTTGGGTTATAACGTTTCCTCAAGGAACTACTACGCCATTTAAGCCAATTAGAAAAGGTACGGCTCACATTATTAAACGTTATAAGCCTATTGTAATCCCAATTGTTATTGATGGATTCAGACGTTCTTTTGATAAAAAAGGACTCCGAATTAAGAAGAAAAACATTTTGCAATCTATGGAGATTAAAGCGCCGTTAGAAATTGATTATGACAATGAGACTACTGAAGAAATTGTAAAAAAAATAGAGTTTGCTATTGAACAACATCCTTCTTTTTTAAAAGTTGTTCCTCAGGAAGAGCTGGAAGCTATAGAAGCTCTTAATAAAATGCGAGAGTGGAAAAAAAGATAGTATTTTTTTAATGCTATTTTGTTTTTTTTCTCATAAAGAGTATTTTCTTATATCCCATTAATAATCGTTAATAACTCCTAACAATTCCCTAATTAAAATCAGCTCTAAATTCCTATTTTGCGTTTCGTAAATTAAAAGAGAATAAGTGAAAGTTTGTATTGCCGAAAAGCCTAGTGTTGCTAGGGAAATAGCGTCTGTTCTGGGTGCTAATACTAAACATGATGGGTATTATGAGGGGAATGGATACGCAGTTACTTACACTTTTGGGCATTTGTGCACTCTCTTGGAACCTAATGATTATAGACCTCATTGGAAAAGTTGGGATTTAAATAACTTACCCATGCTACCGGAAAAATTTGAAACCAAAGTGGTTGCCAATTCGGGCATTCAAAAACAATTTAAAATTGTAAAAAGTTTGTTTGATAAAGCGGAGTTAGTCATTAACTGTGGAGATGCCGGACAGGAAGGAGAGTTAATTCAGCGTTGGGTGATGCATCAAGCCAATTATAAAGGTGAAGTAAAGCGTTTATGGATTTCATCTTTAACTACAGAAGCGATTAAGGAAGGATTTGAAAATCTAAAACCTTCAAAAAAATATGATAATTTATACCATGCCGGGTTTTCAAGAGCTATTGGGGATTGGTTATTAGGCATGAATGCTACACGATTATATACTGTTAAACATGGTGGATATAAACAGGTTTTATCGGTAGGTCGTGTGCAAACACCAACCTTAGCTATGGTGGTTAACAGGTTTAAAGAAGTTGAGAATTTTAAACCGCAACCCTATTGGGAATTGCAAACTTTATATCGAGAGACATTGTTTAGTTATGAAGAAGGCCGTTTCTTAAAGAAGGAAGATGGAGAAATTTTGGCAGACAAGGTGAAGAAAAGTGATTTTCAAATAGATTCCATTGAGAAAAAGAAAGGTAATGAATATGCTCCAAAATTATTTGATTTAACCGGACTTCAGGTATATTGTAATACCAGATTTGGGTTTTCTGCAGATGAAACACTTAAAATTGTTCAGATTTTATATGAGCAAAAAGTGGTAACCTATCCTAGAGTTGACACCACCTTTTTACCAAATGATGTTTATCCTAAAGTATCCGAAATTCTACAAAAGTTAACAAATTATTCAAATTTAACACAACTTCTTTTAGGCAAAAAAATAAAAAAATCATCAAAAGTCTTTAATGATAAAAAAGTAACGGATCATCATGCCATTATTCCTACAGGTTTACAGTCAAGATTACAATATAATCAACAGCAAGTATATGATATTATTGTAAAGCGGTTTATAGCGGTATTTTATGATGATTGTTTAGTATCAAATACTACAGTAATGGGAAGTGCAGCGGAAGTGGTGTTTAAAACAACTGGAAAGGAAATTTTAAAAAAAGGATGGCGTATTGTTTTTGAAAGTTCTGAGAATAAAGAAAAGGAGCCAGATATATTACCAGCTTTTGCGAAAGGTGAAAAAGGGCCTCATGAACCTTCATTTCTAGAAAAGGAAACTAAACCGCCTAATCAGTTTACAGAAGCGTCTTTATTGCGAGCCATGGAAACTGCAGGAAAGCAGGTTGATGATGAAGAGTTACGGGAACTCATGAAAGAGAATGGTATTGGTCGCCCATCTACACGAGCAAATATTATTGAAACACTTTTTAAGCGTAAATATATTTTTAGAAATAAAAAGCAAGTGTTGCCAACATCTGCAGGGATACAATTAATTGATACCATTCAAAATGAGTTGTTAAAATCGGCTGAATTAACAGGTACTTGGGAAAAGCAGTTAAAGGATATTGAAAAGGGAGATTTTAGCGTTAATGCGTTTATATCAAATATGAAACACATGGTTGAAGACTTGGTATATGAAGTTAGAAGCGAAACTAAAGGTGCCAATATTTCTTATGTACAATCAACAAAAAATAAAGAAGTTAAAAAACCAGATAAAAAAGTAGCGGGTATTTTAAATGAAAGATGTCCGAAATGTAAACAAGGACAACTTATCAAGGGAAAACTAGCTTACGGCTGCAGTGCTTATAAAACAGGTTGTGACTTTGTGCTGCCTTTTAGCTTTCACAATAAAAAAATTTCTGAGAAGCAATATATAAGATTGCTTCAAAAAGGGTCTACACTTAATTTCAAGGATTTTAATATAGATTCGAGAAAGGTAGAAG
Source organism: Flavobacteriales bacterium (assembly GCA_024643405.1). GTDB lineage: Bacteria > Bacteroidota > Bacteroidia > Flavobacteriales > Flavobacteriaceae > Yeosuana. The sequence goes on from JAHENA010000002.1 coordinate 12,103, forward strand.
GATTGATTCGTTTTGACAATCACTATAAGCTTAAATTAGAGACTAAAAAGGAAGTTATAAAATCTATACCGGATGAATTAAATTGCCCAAAATGTAAAACAGGAATAGTTATTAAAGGCCATGCCGCTTACGGATGTAGTAATTATAAAGAGGGTTGTGATTTTAGGATGTATTTTGATGATGTTAGAAAGAAAATGAACGGACAGAAAGCAACTAAAGAACTTGTTTATAATATCTTAAATGGAAAAAGTTAATTCTCCACATAGACATTTTATCATCTACAAACCTTATGGGTATTTGAGTCAGTTTTATACCAATGCAAAAAAGGAACAAAAGAAAAAGTTTTTAGGTGATTTGTATGATTTTCCTGAAAATGCCATGGCAATAGGCAGATTAGATGAAAAATCTGAAGGATTATTACTCATTACAACTGATGGAAAAATGAGTGATATTATAAATGGTCAAAAAGTAGATAAAGAATATTATGCTCAGGTTAATGGAGATATTACCATAGAAGCTGTTGACGCCTTAAAGAGAGGCGTTGAAATAGGATTTAAAGGAATAAAATATATTACCCAATCCTGCAAAGCATTTAAATTAAATATAGATCCTGACTTTCCAACACGTTTAAAAAAAATTAGGGATGACAGGCATGGGCCAACATCATGGGTATCTCTTATTTTAAATGAAGGAAAGTATAGACAGGTGCGCAAAATGACCTCTGCCGTAGGTTACCCAACATTGCGTTTAGTTAGAGTAAGAGTAGGGAATATTCATTTAAATAAAATGAATATTGGAGATGTTATTGAAGTGGAAACCTTCGGTTTAAACTTCTAGTTTTTTTAATTCTTTATAATTTCTGTTAAGTCGCCTTAACAACAGGCCATACAAAAGTTTATAAAAAATCCATATAATGAAAACAAAGGCCGCCGTTACACCAATCAGTATGGCATAAGTTACAAGCATTTGTTTTTGGTTAAAATGAGAGATGGTCTCGGTTAATTTTGGATCATGAATAATAGCGAAGTACATTCCAACTACCATTGAAATAAATGCCATAATTAAATTATATAATACATAATATTTAATAACTCTGCGAGTTTTTAATATGCTTTCCATTAATTTCTTGGCATTATCTGTCGCAGAGATGGCTTTATGTGATTTGAATAATAAATAGATAAAAAGAAGAATTACCCCGTAACTTATAATGGTTAATCCTGCAAAAACATACTCATTACTGTAAACGGCATCCAGACGCTCTCTATAACTGTCTGATGAAAAATGGGGGATGGTATTTATTAAAATCCAGAATATTAATTCACCAATACTGATATGAAATAAGGTCTTCGCTATAGAAGAGGACTTCTTTTGCAAAATGGGGTAAATCTCATCAGCAGAAAGTTTCTTGTAAGTCGTGTCTTGCTTCCCCCAATCTTTTTTTAATAATTCTAATTCATCCATAGGTTTACGGATTAAGTATGGTTTTCAATTTAGTTTTAATTCTATTCATCTTCACTCGTGCATTAACTTCACTAATACCCATTGTTTCACTTATTTCTCTATAATCTTTATCTTCTAAGTAAAGAAAGATAAGAGCCTTTTCAATGTCATTTAATTCATGTACAGCTTTGTACAATGTTTTTAATTGTTCTTCTTCTGTATTGTCATAATCCTCAGCTTTCATCCTAAATTCGATACCGTCAAAATCTTGAGTAATTATGGAACGTTTTGACTTTCTATACAAGGTTATGGCGGTATTTAAACCAACTCGGTACATCCATGTGCTGAATTTAGAATCACCACGGAATTTAGGATATGCCTTCCATAATTGAATGGTTATTTCTTGAAATAAATCGTTATGAGCATCATAATTATTGGTGTATAATCTACACACCTTATGAATAATATTTTGATGCTTTTCAAGCAATTCAACAAAACTATGTTCTAGTTCTTTATTCAATTTGATTAGTTAGTTAATATGTAAGTAGCAGAATAAATTAAAACGTTACAACTTAGTAAAAATAATATTTTATAAACAGTATTTAAACTTGCAGCATTATATCTTTGTTCCTTGTTTTTTTAATAAATTATGAATATTCCCCAAGTTAGTGTTCCAATAGTTGAAATAATTGGTGGTTTTTGTATATAGTTTGTCTGGATGTTTGTTCTTTTAATGGTCTTGGAAGGATTTCGAAACAGAGTCATCGTTTTCTTTAATTGGTGTTATAATTATATTAATTTTGATAAGGCCGCGAGACTTATTATACGTCCGTTTCATAAGTTAAAGTAATAATTCTTTACGGGTAATTTAAGGTCCTGATTATTAATTTAATATTAAATGGACATAGATTTTGTCTATTGTTGTTTTTTAAGTCCTAAAACAATAAAGAATTGTGCTAAAGCATACGTTGTCATGATCCAGATTCCTGAAAAGGGTAATGGATTGTAAAATTTATTTAGAGCTAATAAACTATCCGAAGTAATAAAAAAAACAGCTCCTAAAAAAACTAAATTATAACTGTTTTTTGGAACAGTTCCTTCACGTAAAAACGCGGTTGTAACCATCATTAAAATAACAAGCATATAAATTATAACGGGAATAAATAGATGGCCCAAACCGTCTTTTAAAAAATAAAATATACCAATGGCATAAACCAATAAAAGCATTATAAAAGGTAGCGCGTTTTTCGCATGGTTTCTCTTTTTTAAGAAGACCAAAATATACATAACATGGGCTGTTAAAAAAGCAAGTAAACCTCCTATAAAAAAGAGACTATTCATTTCTGTAAACATTAGAAGAATGTCTCCTAACAAAGAAAATAATAAGGCTGATAAAACTAATAGTTTTGATTTATTATCCTGGAGAGGATTTTGTTTGAAAAAAAATATAATAAGAGAGGAAACCAACAACGGTTTAGTGAGGTAATGAAAAGGTTTTAAATTTATAATGTTATCAAAAATCAATTCAAAGATTAAGATAATGATGTAAATTATTAAAAAAAATATAACCGGTTTGTTATGTGATTTGCTCATACTGTCAAATATATTCAATTCATCATTAAAATTTTACAGTTCGGTTATTATTAGTTTATCATGTTACAGTTTTTTTAAAATTTTGTTGCATCAATCAAAACAAACAAATCAATGAGTTACAATTTGAAAGCACTATTATTAGTTAGTTTAATCATATCAAGCCAAATAATAGCACAATCATCAATAATTAGTGGAAAAGTTGTTGATACCAAAGGCGTTTCAGTTGCGGGAGCCAATGTGTATTTGCAAGGTACTTATGATGGAAGCACCACTGATGAAATTGGTAATTTCTCATTTAAAACAAGTGAGACCGGAACTCAAACATTATTGGTTTCTTATATTTCTTATGAAACATTTACTATGGTTGGTGATATAAAATTTATGAAAGACTTAATAGTTAAACTGAGAGAAGATGTCAATACGTTGGATGCGGTCGTGCTTTCTGCCGGTACTTTTCAAGCGGGTGATAATAGTAAAGTAAATGTACTAAAGCCTTTGGATGTTGTTACAACGGCAAGTGCATTAGGTGATTTTGTAGGTGCTTTGCAAACGCTTCCTGGAACAACTACGGTTGCTGAAGATGGTAGATTGTTTGTACGTGGTGGTGAAGCAGATGAGACTCAAATCTTTATAGACGGTATCCGTGTATTTACACCTTATACACCAACAACTAATAATTCACCTACTAGAGGAAGGTATTCTCCATTTTTATTTGATGGTATTACTTTTTCAACCGGAGGTTATTCTGCCGAATATGGTCAGGCTTTATCAAGTGTATTATTGTTAAACACTATTGATGAACCAGATCAAGACAAAACAGATATTGGCATCATGAGTCTTGGAGCAACTCTTGGAAATACTCAAAGATGGAATAATAGTAGCTTAAGTGTAAATGGTTCGTATATTAATTTGGCCCCTTATAATGAGGTATTTCCAAGCAGAAACAATTGGATTAAACCTTTTGAAGTGTTTTCAGGCGAAGCAGTGTATCGTAAAAAATATGATTCTGGTTTGTTAAAACTCTATACTGCATATGATAATACAAATTTTGAATTAATTCAGGAAGATATCAATCAACCTGAAGGTATTCGCTTTAAATTAAAGAATAACAATTTGTATTTTAATGGATCATATCAGGGTGCTTTAAATGAAACTTGGAACGTGTTTGGAGGATTAAGTTACACTTTAGGAAATAATGACTTAAAAATCACCGATATGGTTATTAATGATAATGAAACAGGGATTCATGCCAAGCTTAAATTTAAAAAGCGATTTAGTAATCGATTCAAACTAAATTTTGGTACTGAATATTTAGCGTCTCATTTTGAAGAGAACTTTTCAGATACAAATCCAAATCAAGAAATTTATGGATATAATAATAATATTGCCGCTGCATTCGTTGAAGCAGATATATTCTTATCAAAAGAAATAGCGTTTAAAATAGGTTTAAGAACAGATTATAGCGAGTTGTTTCAGTCATTTAACGTGGCACCTAGACTTTCACTGGCCTATAAAACTTCAAAAAGTAGCCAATTATCTTTGGCTTATGGTAATTTTTTCCAAAATCCTTCAAGTGATATTTTAAAGTTTAATCAAGATTTGAGGGCTCAAAATACTTCACATTATATCTTAAATTATCAATACAATGCTGAACGCAAAATATTTAGAGCAGAAGCTTATTACAAAGATTATAAACATTTAGTGAAATATGATACAGAATATGCTCAATTTGATAGTAACTATAATAGTAGTGGTTACGGCTTTGCGCAAGGTATTGATCTGTTTTGGAGAGATAGTAAAAGCATAAAAAATGTTGATTATTGGGTGAGTTATTCTTTGTTAGATACCAAGCGTGATTATAGAAATTATCCATTGGAGGCGCAGCCTAATTTTGCCAATACACATAATTTATCCATTGTAGGGAAATATTGGATAAATGAATGGAGAAGTCAAGTAGGATTTAGTTATGCTTTTGCCTCAGGAAGAACCTATACTAATCCTAACATAGAGGGCTTTTTGAATGAAAAAACCAAAGCTTATAATAGTTTAAGTGTAAACTGGGCTTATTTAATTAGCCCTCAAAAAATATTATACGCTTCTGTTAACAATGTATTAGGTTTTAAAAATATTAATGGATATCAATATGCTAATACAGCTAATCCTGGCGGTATTTTTGAAAGGCGTGCTTTACAACCGGCAGCAGATCAGTTCTTTTTTGTAGGTTTCTTCTGGACTATTAGTGAAGATAAAAAGAGTAACCAATTGGATAAATTGTAATTTTCATTTCAAATTAAAATGTCTTTGCTACAAGGTCTAGTTTATTTATAGATTACAGGGGGCATTAGTCCTATTTAGATATGACAAAAATCATATTTTTTTACATCTGTTTTTGTTAAATTTATATATAAACTTAACCCTTAGAGTCATGGAATCTAAGAAAAATTTACAAGTTGAAATTGGCAGAAACAGCAGTCTTTATTTTGCTATCGGGCTCAACATCATGCTGTTTACTTCTTGGCAGTTATTAGAATATAAAACTTACGATAAAAAGGAAGTTGCAATTGATATTTTAAATGTTGATGAGGTGTTTGAAGAAGAAATACCTATTATTAATGTGAATACACCACCCCCGCCTCCGCCCCCGATTGCCATTCAAGAATCAATCAAAGTTGTTGAAGACGTTGCTGAAATTGAGGAAACAATTATTGAAAGTTCGGAGTCCAATCAAAATGATAAAATTGCACCGGCTGTTGCGGTTTCAGATGTTGCCGTAGAAGAAGTTGATGAAGAAGTTGAAGTCCCTTTCTCAATAATTGAAGATGTCCCTGTGTTTCCGGGGTGTGAAAAAGGCTCCAAAATTGAAAAAAGAAATTGCTTTCAGTTAAAAATGGAAGAGCATGTAGCTAAAAATTTTAGATATCCTGAACAAGCTCTAGATCTTGGTATTCAAGGAAAGGTCTTTGTGATTTTTGTAATTGATAAAGACGGTGTGGTGTCTAGTATACGCTCAAGAGGCCCAGATAAAATATTAGAAAAGGAAGCTGAACGTATTATCGGGTTGTTACCAAAAATGATTCCCGGCAAACAAAGAGGTAAACCTGTAAAAGTACCTTATAGCGTACCTATAGTTTTTAAGTACATGTCAAGTTAAATTCTATTGGTAATTGTAAGGATAAGAAATGTAGATTAGTTATCTAATTAAAACCGCGTTATGAAAATACTGATTAAAATGGGTTTTTTGATTTTAATGATAATCTATTCGGGATGTGCTGTTGGTAGAAAAATGAATTATACCATTAAAGAAGTTAAACCAGATTATACCGTATCCAAAAATATTCTTACCCTATTTCAAGATAAAAGACCTGAAGTGCTGGATGGAACTGAAAAACCGAGTTGGTGCGGACATACTTACTCTACTTTACAGATATCCTATAATATTCAGACTAAAAGCGGGAAACCACTTGCTGAAGAATTTACAGCATCAATGGAAAATTCTTTTATTAAGCAGGGTATAAAAGTAATAGGATTGCCGGTTAATATGAATACATCACTTGATTCCATTCAACAGGTATTTGGTTCTAGTAAGATGGACAGGCTTGTTTTGTTCACCTTAAATAAGTGGGAATCGAGTGCAATCCCGCGTTTCAGTGATATTCATTATGAATTGGATTTTAACATTGATCTTGAGGTTTATGACCAAGCTGGGATAATTATGGCTAAAACGAATGTACATGATAATGTAAGTAAAAATCAGGATATAGCTGTTAGCTTAAAAAGATTACAAGAAATGGCGGATGAGGTTTTTATTATTCAGGTAAGAAATTTACTGAATGATGATGCGGTAAAATCAAGTTTGAAATAATTTAAGACCAACATTTATTGGTTTTAAAGTTAAAATACCTGACTAGATTATTTTTTTAATAGATATTAGAGTTAATAAATTACTCGCTTTTATTAAGTCGCCTCAAAATCAAATATTGATTTGAGTCGGCTTTTTATTTTCAGTAAAAATTCACATCTCGTCCTTTAAAAATGACAATTCAGTGATTCTCTTTTTAAATTATCAGTATACTAATTGATATTTGCCATATAATTTAAAAACAACCATTATGCAAAAATTAGTTATCATTTTAGTCGCATTCGTAATGAGCTCAATCAGCGCTCAATCTAATTATGAAAAAGGTATGCAAAAAGCCTTTGAACTTTGGGGAAGTAATGACCCAGCAGAAGCCTCCAATATGTTTGAACGTATTGCGAATGCTGAACCAGACAATTGGCTGCCTGCTTATTATGCTGCTCAAGTAAACATTGTGAATAGTTTTGGGTTAAAAGATGAAGAAAAGTTAACGGCTCAATTAAAAAAAGCACAAGATTTAATTAATGATGCTACGGCTATTTCAAAAAACAATCCTGAAATTTTAGTGCTTCAGGCCTTGCTATATACCGCTTGGGTAGCTTCTGACGGCGCGACATATGGAATGACGATGTCACCTAAAGTAGAGGCAATTTATGCACAAGCGGAACAAATAGCTCCTGAGAATCCACGTGTTGTATATTGTAAAGCAGAATGGGGAATAGGTGGAGCTAAATATTTTGGTCAAGATACTAAGCCGTTTTGTAAAGATCTGGAAAGAGCTTTAGATCTTTTTGCTAACTTTAAACCAGAATCACCATTTCATCCAAATTGGGGTAAAGAGCGAGTTGAAATGCTTTTAGAGTCTTGCAAGGAATAATTAATTTGTATTAGAATAATATAATGACAAAATCTTTTAAAAATATCATTATCACATTTATTATTGGATGTTCGGTCTTTGTAATAGGTAATTTATTATCTGGAGGATTCGACTATCATAATGTCAATGATTTTTTAATAGATTTTGTCTTCTATCAATTGTATTCATTCGTTTTAGGATATTCAAATATGTATTTTTTTGATTATTTAGAACAACGTAAATGGAAAAAAGAAGATAGAGCAAAAAGAATCATTATAGGAATTTTAGGTTCAACCATCATTACTTTAGTTGGGTTATTTTTTCTTAGGCTTTTAACCGCAATATTGGCTAATGGCTTGACTTTCGTTCAGTTTATAAGTAATGAACATATAAAATATTATCAGTTTGGATTGTGGATTACCTTAACTATAGTAGCCATTTTTCACTTTATATATTTTTATAATAAATATCAGCAAAATAAAATAAAGGAACAGAAAGTCATTGCTGGCACCGCAAGTGCTAAATTTGATGCTTTAAAAAATCAATTAGACCCTCATTTTTTATTTAATAGTTTAAATGTTCTTACCAGTTTAATTGAGGAAAATCCAGAGAATGCACAAAAATTTACAACCTCATTATCTAAAGTGTACAGGTATGTTCTCGAACAAAAAAGCAAAGAATTAGTTACAGTTGATGAGGAGTTAGAATTTGCTAAAACGTATATGTCTCTGCTTAAAATGAGGTTTGAAGACAGTATTGTATTTGAAATTCCAGATCATGCTACCAATCCAGAGAGCAAGGTTGTACCATTGTCACTGCAACTCTTATTGGAAAATGCCGTAAAGCATAATATGGTAACTACAAGTAAACCATTACATATAAAAATTTATGAACAAGATGGCAATTTAGTGGTTGAAAATAATTTACAACCTAAACAAATAGTTAAAAAGAGTAGTGGTGTAGGTTTAGAAAACATTAAACAACGGTATAATTTATTATCAAATAAAAGAGTAAACATCAATCAACAAGCAAACAGTTTTGCTGTAGCAATACCTATGCTTACCAAACAAATATCAATTATGAGAACAGATTCAATTACAAAAATAGATGACAGTTATTTAAGAGCACGTAAGTATATAGATTCTCTTAAAGAATTCTATTATAGCATCATCTCTTATTTTTTAATAATTCCATTTTTAATTTATATTAATTATAAAACCTATTGGGGTTTCCAATGGTTTTGGTTTCCAATGATTGGCATGGGCATAGGCATCACAATAGCTGCTTTTAAATTATTTGTCAGTGATGGTATTTTTGGTCGTAATTGGGAAGAGCGTAAATTAAAACAGTATATGGGTGAAGATAACGACACTCGATGGAAATAAAATTTAACATTATGAGAACACAATCAAACAACAACATAGATGATAACTACATAAAAGCCCGTAAGCAGGTTGATGAATTAAAAGGTTTTTATTATAACTTAATAAGCTATATTCTGGTTATTCCTTTTCTAATTTTCATTAATTATCAAACCAGTTGGGGATTTCATTGGTTTTGGTTTCCTCTGTTAGGTTGGGGAATGGGTTTGTCATTCCATGCCTATCATGTGTTTGTGAACAACGGTTTTTTAGGAAAGAATTGGGAAGATCGCAAAATAGAACAATTTATGCGTGAGGAAGAAGAACAAAAACGTTGGCAATAAACTAAATTTTTAACATTTAATATTTAACATCATGACCAATTACTCAAGTGATTATCAGGATAGAAGCAAACAAGAAAACAACGCTCAAAATGATTTTTATCGTCAAGAAGCCTACTTAAGAGCTAAAAAGAAAGTTAAAAAAATTGTTGGTTTCTATTGGCATTTAGCTTCTTATATCATTGTAAATATATTTCTGATTTTAATGATTGGAAGGACGGACGGAAATTTTTGGAGTTTTGCAACTTTTTCAACTGCCATTTTCTGGGGTATCGGGCTGTTTTTCCATTTTCTTGGTACGTTTGGTCCAGATTTTATGTTCGGTAAAAACTGGGAACAACGGAAAATTCAAGAATATATGGATAAAGATAAAAAGCGCTGGCAATAATATTTTTGTATACTCTTGAGCCACCTTTTTCTAAAGGTTTTTATTCTACAAAAAGGAGTTCAAACGGCATTCAAAGAAACAAAAGGGAGGCATTAAAAAATTAAATAAAAGAAATGAATATCATCATTATAGAAGACGAAAAACCATCGGCGAGACGCTTACAACGTATGTTAAGCACTATGAATTTAGAAACAGAAATAATGCTACATTCAGTTGAAGAAAGCATTCAATGGTTTAATAATAATGAACATCCAGATTTAATTTTTTTAGATATTCAATTAAGTGATGGTTTATCTTTTGAAATATTTGAAGCCATAGATATTAAAAGTGCCGTCATTTTTACCACGGCTTATGATGAGTATGCACTACAAGCTTTCAAACTTAATAGCATTGACTATTTATTAAAGCCTATTGATGAGCTAGAATTGTCAAAAGCAGTCAAGAAATATGAAGATAGATTACCGCAAAAACAAGCGGTTACTTTAGACTTTAATGATATTAAAAAATTATTGGTAAACCCCATAGATCGCGAATACAAAAAACGATTTTCGGTAAAAGTTGGGCAACATATAAAACTTATTAATATTGAAGAAATAGAATGTTTTTATAGCGAAAACAAAGGTACTTATTTATATACTTCTGAGGGTAGAAATTATCTATTAGACACCACTTTAGAACTTTTGGAACAAGAACTAGAGCCACATACTTTTTTTCGGATTAGTCGTAAATACTTTGTAAACATTAATGCCATTAAAGATATGGTGAGTTATACCAATTCACGTTTACAAATAAAACTAAATACTTATAATCAGGATGAGGTGATTGTAGCACGAGAACGTGTTAAAGATTTTAAAGAGTGGTTGGAATAATTATGTCTCCAAACCCATAGTCAAAAATAATCTGCTATTAAACTTTATATACTATACTGATGTATTACTTAGTCTTTTTGTTTTGATACCAGCGCACAAACAGAAACCATCCAATCAATATGAGTAAAAGTACTGGCCAGCCATAGAACAGAATAGTTCCAACTATATATATTATACCAAAAATAGCTATAGCTGCTCCAGCATCTGATCCATTAAGTGAACTTAAAAATAAAGCACCAATAATCAAAATTACAGCAAGAGGAAATAAGCATCCCCAAATTATAATTTTTTTATTTTTACCTTTCCTGATTTCCTCTTCTATTTTAGGATTTTCACAGGTATGCTTTGGAGTATTACCTAATTCGAGCAGATCATCAATATTATCTTCTTCCATAATTATTTTTGTTTAAATGTTTAATGTAAAAAGATTAACCAAATGGTATAAATTTGTTATTGTTCGTATATTTTATAGTTAAGAATTCTATAGATTTGTATTTTGTATCAATTAGGGCTCCAATTACTTATCCAGTATAAGAATAGGAAAAATATTATAATCAAGAAGGCTATAATAGCTATAATTCCTGAACACCCCCAAATCATAATTTCTTTAACTATACCTTTCCCTTGTTCCCCTAGTATTTTAGGATTTTCATCGGTTTGATTTGGAGTATTTTCTAATTCGAGCAGGTCATCAATATTATCTTCTTCCATAATTATTTTTGTTTTTTATAAAGTATTATAAAAAATGGAAGCAATAGAGTTGTCCCTAAAATATTAAGGAAACGGAAAATCTCATAATACTCTCTAAAAGAATAAAAAAATTCATTTAAGCTAAGAAACAATTGGAGAATCACTCCAATAATAGCTAATTGTGTTGCTTGTTTTAATTTCATTTCATTTTGTTTTAGGTAATTGATTTGTTATCTCTTATGCGTCATCTTAATTAAGCAAATGAACTATTAATCTTTATTGTAGTATGTTATAATGTGTTAAAATTTTAAAGATAGTAGTTTTAATAAACTGAAATGGTCAGCAAAGCCATGGTTGTTATCAACAATATTAAAACGAGGGGCACTATAAATTTTAACCATTTATTGAACCCGATTCTAACAATAGCCAACGCGGCTAAAATTAAACCAGTAGGATTTATTAAATAAAACAGACCCATGCCATAATTATAGGTATCTACTATAGTTTCTCTTCCAATATTTACAGTATCGGCTAAAGGAGACATAATAGGCATTGTTAATACGGCCATTCCTGAAGAAGATGGCATGAAGAAAGACAAACCACCATAGATAAAAAGCATAAAATTTGTGAACACCCCTTTGTTCAAACCTTCTGTTATAGTACTGGCATGATATAAAATAGTATCACTAATAAGTCCGTCTTCCATAAGGATGGTTACACCTCGTGCAATACCAACAATAAAAGCGACACTTAGTAATTCGGCAGCACCTTTTGCAAACGTTTCAACAAAAACACTTTCGTTAATTTTGGCAATAAAGCCAATTATAATGGCACCAACAAGAAAAGTTGCAGTCATTTCTACAAACCACCAATCCAAAAAAGATACACCAATAATCATGACTACAAAGCACAATGAAAAAACAACAGTAATAAGTATTAGTCTATGTGTAAATGTTGTTGATGTATTCATAGCATGTACACCAAAAAGCACTTCTAATTCTTCTTTTTGATCATAAATTAGAGATTTTGATGGATCTGCTTTTACACGTTTAGCATATTGAAGGATGTAGATAATGGTAATAACCAGACAAACGGTTAACATGATTATGCGGTTGTTGAGACCTGTGGTCCAATTAATACCGGCTGCATCTGAAGCAATAATTGTGGAAAATGGATTTGTAGTGGAACACATAGACCCAACTCCTGAACCTAAAAAAATGCAGGAAAGTCCAACCATTGCATCATATTTAGCCGCTAAAAAAACAGGAATTAAAATAGGGTAGAACGCCATAGTTTCTTCAGCTAAACCAAAGGTTGTTCCACCAGCGGCAATAAGTGTTGTCACCAAAATAATGAGAATATATTCTCTGCCTTTAAGCAGTTTTGCCATCCATGAAATGCCGGCATCAAAAGCACCAGTAAGATTCATGATGCCAATTAATCCTCCAATAATGAGAATTAAAAAAATGATATCAGAAGCTGCAATGATTCCTTTTACAGGAGCTTGAACTAATTCTGATAGGCCTTGAGGCTTTGATTCCAGTTTTTTGTAGGTATTAGGAATACCAATGGGCTTGTATATATCGCCATTAGTAAATTTATTAAGAGGAATTTTTATGTTGAGGTTCTCTAATGTTTCTTGTGTTGCCGGTAATTCAACAGTTTCTTCTAAGCTAGTCTTGATGAACGTTTTGCTTTTGGGATTATATGATAAACTATCGAATTTTCCCGCAGGAATTAACCATGTTAAGAGCGCAACAATTATGGCAATTATTATTAAAATGGTTTGTGCGGTTGGGAACTTTAGTTTTCTCATTTACAATTTCAATCTTAATTTTAAGTCACTTCTAACACGGTTTAATGTTAAGTTTGGGTGTTTAACTGATATTATAAAGTTATAAAGAAGTTAGAAAAAATCATACAACATAATAAGTTATTGGTTTTTCATGAATCGACGCATGGCCACCCATTGTTTTAGCATGTCTCTGGCATCTTGTGCCGGATAACCTAATACTGTTTTTCCAGCTTCTACGTCTCCCACAACACCTGAACCTGCTCCAACCGTAGCACCTGAATGTATGGTCGTGTGGTCTTTAATGGAAGCACTACCTCCAATAATAACGCCATCTCCTAATGTTACAGATCCTGCTAATCCACTATGCCCCGCCATGATGCATGAACGTCCCATCACACTATTATGTGCTATTTGTACTAAGTTGTCAATTTTACAGCCATCTCCAATAATGGTGGAACTAAATTTAGCTCTATCAACACAAGAGTTGGCACCAATCTCTACATAATGACCTATAATAACATTTCCTATCTGAGGTATTTTTACTAGTCCACGGCCATCATCACTAGGTCTATATCCAAAACCGTCCGCACCAATACTAACGTTCGTGTGAAAGATACAGTGGTTGCCAATAATACAACGTTCACGTACCACAGTTCCAGACCATACTACCGTATGCTCCCCAATAATCGTTTCATCAAAAACACATACATTGGGGTATAAAATAACGCCTCGCCCTAATTCTACATCTTTACCAACATAACAGTTGGCACCAATTTTACAATCTTTTGCAATTTTGGCGGTTTCATGAATGACTGCAGTAGGATGAATATTGGTGTCAAATACCGGCGTTGGTGGACAGAATAAATCTAAAATTTTTGCCATAGCTAAATCGGCATTTTTAACTTTTATCAAAGCTCTGTTTTCTCCTGGTTCAACATTGAAGTTATCATTTACAATGGCTACAGACGCTTTTGAATCGGCCCAAAGCTTCACGTATTTTTGACTACCTATAAATGTGATATGATTGATTTGGGCTTTTTCCAGCTGTTCTGGTCCTTCAATAAATTGCTTGGTACTGCCTATTAATTCACCTTCTAAAATAGTATTGATTTCTTGTACTGAATATGACTTCATTTTAAAATTGCTTAATTAGTTGTTTCGTTTTAGTAAAACTAAAAGAAAAAAAGCAGTTAAGGATATTTTGAAGACTTTTTATTCCTCTATTCTGTTTTCATCAAAAGCAGATGGTAACATTTTGGGAATAAATTTTATGAATAATGGCAATAATATGGCGCCACCTGGTAAAATAAAAATAGCCAAACTTGGTATAGATTTCATTATATCTAATAATTGATCTTGCACTTTTTTCTGTTCTTCTTCACTTAAAGTTCTGGTCGTAGATTTAGTAAGTAATACCATAAGTTCTTTACTTTCTTTAAGCTCATTCAATAAACGCTTGCTATTTCGCTTAATAAGTTTTACAACCATTTTGCTAGAGTTATCATAGAAACTCTGAAACATGTTTTTGGAACTAAGTAGTGCTATTTTCTTTTTATGTAAACGATAAAATATATTGATATCAGCAATAGAATTAATAACGACTTCCTGATTAATATTTAAGTCATTACCAAGTTTTATTAATAAATTTTGTTCTTCAATATCAATAATTTTATCGCTCCAATAGGCCATACATGCCATATCGATGATGTAATGTTTTCCTAAAGTTGTCTCAATATTTTTTACAACATCATCATAACTGAGCGTGTCTTTACTCTGATATCTTAAGGAAGATTCAAACAGTTTAATTAAACTTTCATCATATTTTGATTTTTCTTTTTTTCCTTCAAAAGCAATCAATACAATGGTTTCAATAGAAGCTTCCAGTTGTTTTAAGTAATTTTCGCCAATGGTATTGGATTTTAAATATTCTTGAAAGCCTAAGACATCAATAAATAATAAGGCATTGGTGATAAAGAAATTAAAGTTTTTGGTAATAAGGTTGTCATCAATGTGGACACGCTTATTGATCATGTCTTCAAGTAAACCAACTGATTTTTTTTCACCCAATAGGCCTTCAAAAAATGATAATTTATAATCATCAATAGATTTATAATAACTAAGAATACTTGATATAAGATCTTCGGGTTTATTGGCCTGCTGATGAATAAAATAGAAAGCTAAAAATAAGTTGATTTTTGACAATTCTTCTTCTGTAAAGTCTTTATTGTCAATACAGTTGTAAATGACAGAAATGTTACTTCCATAGATAAAACCACTGGACTTTAGAGCATTGTAAAAGTCAGTTTCAGAAGGTCTCAAGTCTTTTTGTTTACTTGAAATTTCTTTTAAAAGTTTCTTAATCCAGCCATTTGCTGATGGATTCATGGTTCTAAATTTAACAAGGCAAAGATACTTCTAAAAATTAAAAAAGCTACTTATTACAGTAGCTTTGAAATAATTTTATATAATTTCTCTTATTGAATAATTCCCGCACAGCTTACTCTGCCTCCCGCATCGCCTGTAGGTTGGGTGATATAGTCATCTGTTCCTGCATGCACAATGACAGCTTTCCCGAGTATATCTTTTGTTTCATCTCCACATCCAATACACCATTGATCTGTGGTAAAAGTGATAGAGCCTTTTCCATTGGCATCAGCGGTAAAATTTCCTATATCCCCTTTGTGATAGCCTTCAACGGCGCCCCATTGTCCATGTGGCTGTGCTGTCGGATTCCAGTGACCACCAGTAGATTTGCCATCAGGTGAAGAACAATCTGCTTTTTCGTGAATATGTATGGCATGTATACCTTCAGTTAAGCCTTCCATTTCAGCAACCATAGTTACTAAACCATTTTCTTCTGTAAATATTACGGTTCCAGAAACATTACTATCACTTTTTGGTTCTAGTGTAAATTTAATAACTTTGACGTTAGAGGTAATTTCCTCTTTATTAGTAGCGGGTTCTTCAGTTTTTTGTTCAGTTTCTTTTTGTGTATTTTTACAAGCTATGGTCAAAACCATTATGAATGCTAATGTGAAAATGGATGTTTTTTTCATGATTTTTTAAAATTTAATTTTGATGAAAGTTAAGCTTATTTTAATCCTTTTGCAAATATCATTATGACCAATATCATGTTATTAAATTTTCTATTCAATTAATTTTGCCCTAAGTTTGAAGGTATGAACAAATCATTAGTAAATAAATATAATATTGCTGGTCCTCGTTATACCAGTTATCCAACCGTTCCGTATTGGAATGACAATACGTTTTCTGTTGAAAAATATAAGCAATCTTTAATTACATCATTTAATGAAAGTAATGTTAAAGAAGGTATAAGTTTATATATACATATGCCTTTTTGTGAAAGTTTATGTACGTTTTGTGGGTGTAATAAAAGGATAACGAAACAGCATGATGTAGAAACACCTTATATAGAGTCTGTCTTAAAAGAATGGAATTTATATCTGGAATTGTTTGATGAAAAACCTATCATCAAGGAATTGCATCTTGGTGGCGGTACGCCAACATTTTTTAACCCAGAAAATTTACAAAAATTAATAAAAGGTATTTTGAAAGACTCAATTCTTGCAAAGGGCCATGAATTTAGTTTTGAAGGACATCCTAATAACACCACTCAAGCGCACTTACAAGCTTTATATGATGTTGGATTTAATCGTGTAAGCTTTGGGGTTCAAGATTATAATATTACTGTGCAAAAGGCTATTCACAGAATTCAACCATTTGAAAATGTAAAGCGAGCAACAGAAATGGCAAGAGAAATTGGCTATTTATCTGTGGGACATGATATTATTTTTGGATTGCCGTTTCAAACTTTAGAACATGTAGAACAAACTATCTTAAAAACAAAAGAACTAGCTCCAGACAGACTGGCTTTCTATAGTTATGCCCATGTGCCATGGATTAAGGGAAATGGACAACGTGGTTTTAAGGATTCTGATTTACCAAAGGCTGAATTGAAGCGTCAGCAGTATGAATTGGGCAAGCAATTGCTAACGGAAGTGGGTTATCATGAAATAGGTATGGATCATTTTGCATTGCCTTCAGATTCCCTATATAAATCTATGCAAAAAAAGAGTTTACATAGAAACTTCATGGGGTATACCGCTTCAAAAACACAAACGATGATTGGTCTAGGAGTTTCTTCGATTGGGGATAGCTGGTACGGATTTGGTCAAAATGTAAAAGTCATAGAAGAGTATTATGATTTGTTAGAAAGAAATCAATTGCCAGTTTATCGAGGGCATATTTTAAATGAAGAAGATTTAGTAATAAGAAGACATATACTTAATTTGATGTGTAGTTTTGAAACCTCCTGGGAATATGAACATATGTATTTTCCTGAAATTCCAGAGGTATTAATCAAGCTTAAGGAAATGGAACATGATGAGTTATTAGAGATTCATTCCAAATCAATTAATATTTTACCAAAAGGACAACCTTTTGTTAGAAATATATGTATGGCATTTGACTTGTTATTACAACGTAAAACACCAGATGTACAGCTGTTTTCAATGACAGTTTAAAGCACGGTTTCTTCTTAAAAATTTTGAGAACAGCTAATTACTGTTCTCTTTTTTTTAATGACAGTTCATAGAACCAGTAACCATTTCAGAAACTGGTGCAGGTGAGACGTATGGAATGCCTAAACCAAGACCTCTTAGAATAAAAAGGATACCAATTATAACTACAAAGACTGGAATTGCTTTTTGGATTTTTTGTCTTAATGCACCTTTTAAAAAGTTGCTAAAGTAAATAGCTGTGGTCATTAACGGAATGGTGCCTAATCCAAAAAATATCATATAAAGACTTCCTTCAGCAGCGTTACCGCCAGCAATTGCCCCAAAAATAGCCATGTAAACCAACCCGCAAGGTAAAAAGCCGTTCAAAAAACCAATAGTTAAAAAAGTATCAGATGTTTTTTTCTTTAAAGCAGAACCTAAAGCAGATTTAACTTTTGAAATGACTTGAAATACCGGTTTTGAAAGATTGTATTTACTAAATTTTTTATAAGGAATTAGTATTACAACAATCATTATAACTCCAATGATAATAGAAAGTTGTTGCTGGAAACCAAATAAATTAAGACCCTTGCCAATGAGTCCAAACACTAATCCCATGATACTGTAAGATAAAAGTCTTCCAATATGATATAAGGAAATCTGAATTACTTTTTTGTAGTTGTTATTTCGGTCAACAGGAAGCATAAAAGCAATGGGACCACACATGCCAACACAATGAAAACTTCCTAATAGTCCTAGTATAAAGGCCGAAATAAGCATAGTTTAATATACAATAGATTTTTTAAACAGATAAGACGTTCCTTTATACTGCCAATCTATGGTAATGTTCCAGCGACCATCTAATAAACGTTTGTCAGGTACGAGCAAATAAGAATCAGACATTGAAATTGGAGTTTCAAAATCTAGATGTTTGTTAGATGGTCTATATAGGAACACTTTACCGGTTATATCTCTAGGATCAAAATTTTCAGGAAATTTAAAAACTAATCCTTCACTTGTTTTTTCATACGAAATGTCTTCTTCAAGAGTTTGTGCATTGTTTTGCTTATTAATATCTTCTTGATAGCCAAGTTCTGCTTTATAATAGTCTTCTGTCACTAAATCATGATCATATTTCTGATTAAAATTCATTGAAATAACAAAATACATGATAAAGGAAATGAAGCCAACAAAAGCTAAAACAATTCCAGTTCCCCAATTAAATTTCATAATATCTTTATTTTAGTTAAAACTTCTTGGCCCTAAAAAGTTAACGGTAGTTGTTTCAATCAGTTTTTCATGGCTATAAACCTCAATCATCAATTTGTTTTTATCACCTTCTAAGTCACTTTTATTTATCTCAATAAATAAGGTGCCTTCAGCGATTCCTTGAGCGGGCACTGTAAAATTGTCCTTAGTTGAAACAAGTTTGATAGTCCCTTTATATTTTCTTAATTTGAAAACAACATCATCAATTTCTTTATTAGTCTTATTTACTAATTTATAGGTAAACACATTACTGATAATATTATTTTCTTTATGCTCAAACAATTGTCCTGGCAATCTTAATACTCTGGCTTCTACATCATTTCTTAAAAATAACATCCCGGTTAAAACCCCTGTAAGAATAATTAGTACGGCAATATATCCTTTCAATCTTGCCGTTAATTGAAATGGTTCTTTATTATCTATTTCAGCTTCACTAGCATACCTGATTAGACCTTTTTCAAGGCCAACTTTTTCCATGATGGTATCACATTCATCAATACAAGCAGTACAATTTACACATTCCAGTTGAGTTCCATTTCTTATATCAATATTTGTAGGGCATACATGAACACATTGCATACAATCTATACAATCTCCATGGCCTAGAGCTTTTCTATCTTCATCATTACGCCATTTTTTCCTTCCTTTTTCAGCTTCACCACGTTTATAGTCATAAGCTACCACAATTGATTTATTGTCTAATAAGACACCTTGTAATCTACCATACGGGCAGGCAATGATACACACTTGTTCTCTAAACCAAGCGAATACAAAATAGAATACAGCTGTAAAAATTCCCAAAGGTAATAAGGTTGACAAATGTTCTGATGGTCCTTCTACAACATATTGAATCACTTTATCACTCCCTATTAAATAAGCTAAAAAAACATTAGAAATAAGAAATGAAATAACTAAAAAGATACTCCATTTTAACAGGCGTTTTCTTATTTTTTCAGCATTCCATGGTTGTTTTTCTAGTTTAATTTGTTTGCCCCTGTCGCCATCTATCCAAAATTCAATACGTCTGAATACCATTTCCATAAATATGGTTTGTGGACAAATCCATCCACAGAAAATTCGACCAAAAGCTACTGTAAATAAGGTAATAAAGATGACTCCAATTAACATTGATATCACAAACAAATGAAAATCCTGTGGCCAAAAGGGGAAACTAAAAATATTGAAGCGACGTTCTAAAATGTTGAACATCAGAAATTGGTTCCCATTAATTTTAATAAATGGCGATAAAACTAAAAATGTTAACAGAAAATAACTGACTAGTTTCCTAGATTGATAAAGTCTGCCACTTGGCTTTTTAGGAAAAACCCAAGCACGCTTACCTTCTTCGTTTATGGTGCCAATTGAATCTCTAAAATTTTCGTTTTCAGGGGTTTCCATTTTGATGGAGTCATATTATTAAAGAAGCAATAAAACAATCATTTGGTTTGTTTTATTGCTTCATACTGTTGATAAATTTATTGAGCAGGTGCAGCAGACAAGGAATCTACTTGAGTGCTTGTTGATTCTGGAGCAGGAGTATTTGCGCTTTCATCAACCCACACATCACCTTCTGGTGCTTTAGGGTTTGCAGGTATTGTGCCTTGTAAAGACAATACATAACTCGCTACTTGAGCTATCTCAGATGGTTTAAAGTTTTGTTTCCAGGATATCATTCCTTTTCCATTACGTCCACCTTCTGTAATAGTATTAAATACATTTTTAATACCTCCACCCAAAATCCAGTGATTATCAGTTAAGTTTGGACCAATGCCACCGCCACCATCAACCATGTGACATGGTATACAGTTCTGTTCAAAAATAGCTTTTCCACTATTCAAATCTGCCGGTTCTGTCAATAGGGTTACTGTATTAATATCTACTAGGTCTTTAGCCGTCTTTTTATATTCTGCAATACTGATTTCTGCTTGTTTATATTCTTCAGCATATTCGTCAAATTGGCTATTGTTTCCAAATATGTGGAAATTCACTAAATAAATAGCAGCAAAAATTATGGATGCATAAAAAGAATATAACCACCAAGGAGGTAAAGAATTATCTAATTCTTTAATACCATCATAATTGTGATCTAAAATCAATTCACCTTCTTCTTCAATTGGTTTTGTTCCAACTAATTTTTTATAGGTGTTTTTAATCCAAGTAAACTCTGGTGCTTTATTTTTTGAAGCGAGAAAACGTTCTTTTTCTTTGGCACTTAAACCTTGGAACATAACATTTTCTAGAGCACCTACAATGGCTTCAATTGCAATCAGAATTATTAATACCAAAATTAAAAACAATAATACTATTGGGAATTTTATAAATGCTGGTTGTGTACCAGAATCGACAAAGTATTCTACGAGCCCGAAAATCACAAAGAATATGACGGGTACTCTGACGTAAGATGGAATTAGGTTTCTCATAACAAAATATCGTTTTGGTTATTATTATCTAATGGAAGTTGACTCACTTTATTGATATATTCTTTTTTTGCAGTAAATACCCACCAAAAAAGAATGACAAAAAAGGTGAAAAATATTAGTAAAGATATGATTGGATAAATTTCAATTCCTGAAATAGTCTCCATATAATTTTTGACAAATTTTAACATGTTCTTATTTTAATGAATTTATTATTCCTGAATATCTTTTACTTTAATATCTGTTCCTAATCGCTGCAAGTATGCTATCATGGCTACTATTTCACGGTTTTTCATTTCAACAAATGGTCTTCCATTTTGTGCTGCATTGTTTTTATCGGCTTCATAACTTGCAACAAAGTCAGGATCATTATAAAGGTTGCTTTCTATTTGAGTACCTTGATCCAACATTTGTTGTTGCGCATTTGCAATTTCTTCGTCAGAGTATGGAACCCCAAGTGAAACCATTGTTTTCATTTTAGCTTCTGTTTGAGATTTGTCTAATTCAGAGGTTACCAACCATTTATAATTTGGCATAATTGAACCACTTGAAGTACTTCTTGGGTCATACATGTGATTTAAATGCCAGTTATCTGAGTATTTCCCTCCTATACGGTGTAAATCTGGTCCGGTACGTTTGCTTCCCCATAAGAATGGATGGTCATAAACATATTCGCCGGCTTTAGAGTATTCTCCATAGCGTTCAACTTCACTTCTAAAAGGTCTAATCATTTGAGAGTGACAACCCACACAACCTTCACGTATATACAAATCGCGACCTTCAAGTTCAAGAGGTGTATAAGGTTTCACACTGGCTATAGTTGGAATATTAGATTTTACTAATATGGTTGGAACTATTTGAACTATACCGCCGATTAGAATCGCAATAGTCGCGAAAATGGTTAATTTAACAGGTTTGCGTTCTAACCAAGAATGCCATGCTTCACCTGCTAATCTATGTTTAGAAACACGCTCTAATGCAGGTGCTTCAGCAAGTTCATCAGTGACGGCGCTTCCAGATCTAATAGTTGCAATGATATTGTAAACTAAAATTAGCATACCAGTTAAATATAAAGTTCCGCCAATAGCACGCATCCAATACATAGGAATAATTTCCGATACTGTTTCTAGGAAGTTACCATAGACTAAAGTACCATCAGGATTAAATTGTTTCCACATACTGGCTTGTGTAAACCCAGCAACGTACATTGGCAAGGCATACATTATGATACCTAAGGTACCTAGCCAGAAATGTAAATTAGCCAATCCTATCGAGAATAATTTAGTTTTAAATAATCTTGGCACTAAATAATATATGATACCAAATGCCATAAAACCATTCCAGGCAAGTGCACCAACGTGCACGTGTGCAATAATCCAATCAGTAAAATGTGCAATAGCATTGACATTTTTTAATGATAAAGTAGGTCCTTCAAACGTGGCCATACCATAACCCGTAATGGCGACTACTAAAAATTTCAAAACAGGGTCAGTTCTTACTTTGTCCCATGCACCTCTAAGCGTTAATAATCCGTTTATCATACCACCCCAAGAAGGCATCAATAACATAACAGAAAAAGCGACACCTAAGTTTTGCGCCCATTCAGGAAGTGCGGTGTATAAAAGGTGATGAGGTCCTGCCCAGATATAGATAAAGATTAATGACCAGAAGTGAACAATAGAAAGTCTGTAGGAATATACAGGTCTATTGGCTGCTTTTGGAACAAAATAATACATTAAACCTAAGAAAGGCGTTGTTAAAAAGAAGGCTACGGCATTGTGGCCATACCACCATTGCACCAGCGCATCTTGAACCCCAGCATAAACGGAGTAAGATTTAAGAGCATTAACAGGAAGTTCTAAACTATTAAAAATATGGAGTACAGCTACTGTTACAAAAGTGGCTATATAAAACCAAATGGCAACATACAAATGGCGTTGTCTTCTCTTTAGAATGGTCCAAATCATATTAACACCAAAAACAACCCAAATTAATGCAATAGCAATATCAATAGGCCATTCTAATTCAGCATATTCTTTAGACGTTGAGTATCCTAACGGAAGCGAAATAGCAGCAGCAACAATTATAAGTTGCCAACCCCAAAAGTTAATATTACTTAAAAGGTCACTTGCCATACGCGTTTTTAATAAACGCTGTAATGAATAGTAAATACCGGCAAACATGGCATTTCCTACAAATGCAAAAATAACGGCATTGGTATGTAGAGGTCTTAAACGACCAAAACTTAGCCAAGATATGCCATCAGTCATGTTAGGGAATAAAAACATAAATGCGAGTATTAAACCTACGAGCATTCCCACAACACCAAAAACTATTGTGGCATAAATGAATTTTGTAACGATTTTATTATCGTAATGAAATTGTTGCATTTCCATAATTATAAAAATTAATCTTTTTTGGTTAGTATTGATTTATTGGATTTTTCTTTGACAAGTTCGTCTTCAAACAACATGCGAACGGAAGGAGTATAGCTGTCATCAAACTGCCCGTTTTTTACAGCAATAATAAAGGCTATAAAAAAAATAATAGCAACAATAATGCTTACTGTCAGCATTATATAAATGACACTCATACCTTGTTATATTTAAGTGTTAAAAATACTTTCATGGTTTATCTAATAAAATGATATATATCATGTTTTACTTTAATTTTCTTCCTGCTATGTTTGTTGAAAGTGTTGTAAATATAACGACGCTTATTGAGCTTAAAGGCATTAAAATAGCAGCAAAAACTGGTGACAATTGCCCTGTAATAGCAAAATAAAGACCAATAATATTATAAATAAATGACATTAAAAAGCTCCATTTGATGATTTTTATTGCAGTTTTTGAAATATTTATGTAACGGTCTAATTGATTGAATTTTGAAGCGTCCAAGATGGCATCGCAAGCAGGAGAAAATACATTGACGTTTTCTGAAATAGCAATGCCTACATTACTTTGGGCCAAGGCTCCTGCGTCATTTAATCCATCACCCATCATCAAAACATGTGCACCTTCACTTTGATGGTATTTTATATATTCCAATTTATCTTCAGGTTTTTGGTTAAATAATAGTTTTGTTTTGGCTGGTAATAATTTGGTTAAATTGCCTTTTTCACCTTCATTATCTCCAGAAAGAATTACTAGATCAAATTCTTTTTTTAGTTTATTAAATAAATTTGATAATCCTTTCCTGTAAGCATTATAAAAAGTGAATTTCCCTTTATAGGTATTATTAGTGCTTAAATGAACTATTGTGTTTAAGGTAGCGTCCGCATTTGTGTAACCCACAAAAGGAGCAGACCCTATTTTTATTTGGGTTTCTTTGTATTGCCCTTCAATACCTTCACCAATATATTCCTGATAATTATCTAAAGAAATAATGTTATTATCATTCAGAAGCTCATATAAAGCGCGGCTTAATGGGTGGTTTGATCCTCTTAAAGTGCTTTTTAAAATTAATTCTTCTTCATTTGAGAGACTGGAACCTTCATAATTTATTTTTGAGTTTTTATTTGATGTAATGGTCCCAGTTTTATCAAATATGATAGTGTCAATTTTAGCTAATTGTTCAATAACACTGGCATTTTTTAGATAGAATTTTTTAGTTCCTAAAATGCGTAAAATGTTTCCAAATGTAAAAGGGGCCGAAAGTGCTAATGCACAAGGGCAGGCAATAATTAAGATGGCTGTAAATACATTTAAAGCTTTACTGGAATCAGCAAAAAGCCAAAAGCTGGTAGAAATGATAGCAATAGATAAAATGGCTATTGTAAAATATTTACTGATACTATTTGTGATGGTTGTGAAGGATTTCTCTTTATCTGTCTTAAAAACGTCATTACTCCATAATTGTGTTAAATAACTTTGTTCTACAGATTTTAAAACATCAACTTCAATAATACCATCCAGTTGTTTACCACCAGCAAAAAGTTTATCGCCCGAGTTTTTTGAGACTGCTTTAGCTTCTCCTGTTACAAAACTATAATCTATACGTGCTTTTCCTTTTATTAAAATACAATCAGTAGGAATTAATTCTTCATTTCTTATTAAAAGTCTGTCCCCTTTTTCAATCTCATAAACTTGTATAGATTCTTCTATTCCATTAGGTAATATTTTAGTAATTCCTATAGGGAAATAGGATTTATAATCGCGCTCAAAAGACAGGAATGAATATGTCTTTTGCTGAAAAAATCTTCCTAGTAACAGAAAGAAAACAAGTCCTGTAAGGCTATCAAAAAAGCCCGGACCAATATCATATATTATTTCTATAGAACTTCTAATAAACAAAACAAAGATTCCTAATGCTATTGGTACATCGATGTTTAATATTTTAGACCGTAAGCCTTTGTAAGCTGAAATAAAATATTCTTGTGCTGAATAAAAAACGACAGGAATAGAATAAGAAAACATGAGCCACCTAAATAGCGATTTATATTGTTCAAGCCAAAACTCATTCACTTCAAAATACTCAGGAAAGGATAAAAACATCACATTTCCAAAAGCAAATCCTGCAAATCCAAGTTTATATATTAAGGAGCGGTCAATATTTTTCTTACTAGGACTATAATCGTCTAAACTAATAAACGGTTCATAGCCTATACTATTTAATAGGATAACTAAATTTTTTAATGAAAGTGATTCAGAATTAAATGATATCCTCACGTTCTTTTTTCCAAAGTTTACAATGGATGTACTAACTGCAGAATGAATTTTATTTAAATTTTCTAACACCCAAATGCAAGAGCTGCAATGGATATGGGGAATGTACAGGGTAATTATCTGTGTTTTACCATCATTAAATTCAAGTAATTTTTCAACAATCTTATCATTATCCAAAAAATTATATTTGCCTTCAATTTCTTTGGGAGTAGAACCTGGAGATTGCTGAAAATCATAATAACAGGTTAAATCATTGGTCGAAAAAATTTCATACACAGTTTTGCAGCCATTGCAGCAAAAAAACTTATCATCAAATATGATTTCAGATTTTTTTGTGTCTAAACCACAGTGGAAACAAGTATGGTGTTCCATAAATTTATTTACTCCTTTTGTACCTTTTGCAAATATTTCAAAGATAACCAAATTGAAATATGATATATGTCATGTTTATAAAATATGATAATTGTTAGGTTTTAATTAATTTTACAGTCCTTTAAATTATACTATGGGTAAGTGTGAACAATGTATTATCAAACAATTTAATTCTCTTAAGACTTTGACAAACGAAGAATTAGTGAGAATCTCTAATTGTAAAACCTCCAGAATAGTTAAAAAAGGGGAGGTCATTTTTGAAGAAGGTGAGACATTAAAAGGTGTTTATTGTGTAAGAGACGGCATATGTAAACTCACTAAATTAAGTTCAAACGGAAAAGATCAGATAATAAAATTAGTGGTTAAAGGAGAGTTACTCGGTCAGCGTTCATTAGTAAGCGATGAAAGCGTGAATCTTAGTGCCATTGCCTTAAATGATATGGAATTGTGTTTTATTCCAAAAACTGAAATTATGATTGATCTTCAAAAAAACACCAATTTTACTTATGATTTATTAAAGGAGATGGCCATAGATTTAAAAGAAGCGGATGATATTATTGTAAATATGGCTCAAAAATCGGTGAGACAGCGTTTAGCTGAAACCTTAATTTATATTAATGATAGTTTCGGGACCAAATCTGACGGTACTTTAAGCGTCTTGTTGTCAAGAGAAGATTTTGCAAATATTATTGGGACCGCAACCGAATCAACGATTAGAGTGATTTCTCAATTTAAAAAAGAAAGACTAATTACTACTATAGGCAAGCAAATTAAAATAATTGATATAGAAGGTTTAAAACGTGTAGAATAATCTTAATATGATTTAATAAAAAAAGCTCTGAATTTTCAGAGCTTTTTTTGTTTTAATCTATTTTAAAGGATTTTATTTCTTTAAATGGATTAATTTGTAATTGCTCCATTTTTACCTGATAAGGGTTCCATATTTCTGTAAAAAATTTATTGGTTTTATCTAAAGCATTATTTAATGCATCTTTAGCATTTGTTATTAATGTAATTTCTGTTGAAGTTAATCCATTTTGTCTGGAACTCACGTAACTTTTAGCAAGTCCTATTCGCTGATTTACGGTTATTTCAGGATCGCGCGTGATGCCCTGACGTTTATCTTCTTTCCCTAAATAAATATTAATAATTTCATCAATTTGTTTAATAATGTCTTTGGAAGATTTTATCTCAATTTCGTATTGGTCTTTATCAAGTTTCTTCAAGTCGGTTTGAAATTTTTCTGCAATTTGTTTGCTTTCAATCAATTGTTTAACGGCATCATAAACAGACTGCTGCATAGTTTCTATATTTTTAGAAGCAGTATAAACTTCATCAATATTATTTAGTGATACATCAAGTCTTGGGTCAGTCTTGACTAAAATCATTTTTTCTGAAATCTGGTCGCCATAAGAAATGGTTACTTTATAGTTTCCAGGTTTTACGGTTACACCGCCTGGTTCTCTATTTCTTTTATTTTCCTTTCTGGAAGGTCTTTCTACTCCTGCTTCATCAAGAGACCAAGTTATTCTATTAATGCCAGTGGAATCAGGCGCTTTTTCTTTAAGAGTTCTAATTAAACGATTACCATCATAAACCATCAATTTAATAGAATCCCACTTCACTTGACCCTCTTCTTTTTCTTTGGTTTCAACATCGTCATCTTCGTCTTCATTTCCATCTTCAACTTTCTTTTTATCCGTATCCTCTGTTTTCTTTTCATCAATAGTAATATAATAAGATAATTGAGCGCCCGCTTTTCGGTTTTCACCATTAAACATATCATCAGCACCAAATCGACTTCCCGTCGGTTGCTGATAAGCCGCTAAATAGGCTGTTGGAGGTGTGAACAGTTCTAACTTTTGCTTAAGAATTTCTTTATTTTTTGCTAGTGCTCGTAAAGGCTTAATATCATCAAGTACCCAAGCAGCTCTGCCAAAAGTCCCTATTACTAAATCATTTTCTCTTGGATGAATTATTAGGTCTTTCACTGAAACCGTAGGAAAGCCGGCCGTCCATTTAGTCCATTTATTTCCTGCGTCTAATGAAATATAAAGACCGTCATCGGATCCTAAAAACATCAAATTGGGTTCTTCAGAATCTTCAAGGATACAGAGGGCATAACTCTTCACATCATTTTCATCAACAATTCGTTCCCAATTTTTACCATAATCTTTGGTTCTGAAAGCATAGGGTGTATAATTAAAACGTCTGTAGTCATTAGCTATTAATAAGGCTTCACCTTTATTTCTATTAGATGCTTTTATTTGTGGAATCCAACTTCCTTGAGGCAATCCTTTAATATTCTTAGAGACGTCCGTCCAGCTAGCACCGCCATTTTTGGTGATTTGTACCTTGCCATCATCTGTTCCTACCCAAATCATATCTTTTTCAATTGGCGAAGGTTCAATTACAATTATGGTTGTATAGTTTTCTGCACCGGTAGCATCCATGGTAAGACCACCACTTTGATCTTGTTTTTGTTTTTCAGGATCATTAGTAGTTAAATCTGGAGATATAATTGACCAGGTCTCTCCTTTATCAATCGATTTATGAACAAACTGACTTCCAAAATAAATGGTACTAGTATTAAAAGGATCCATATTAATAGCTGCATTCCAATTGAATCTTAATTCAATATTTGGATCAGGGTGTGTGGGCCTTACAATATAATTGTTTCCAGTTTGCCAGTCATATCTGCTAACATAACCTTGTTGGCTCATAGACCAGCCAAATCTGGAGTTCTCTTTATCCGGAACCACATCAAAACCATCACCAAAGCTTATTTCTTGCCAATAAGAGTTTCTTATTCCCTGTGCTTTCCATACATAAGCAGGACCTCTCCATGAGCCATTATCTTGCATACCGCCATATACGTTATAAGGATATTCATTATCAATGGCAATATGATAGAACTGTCCAACGGGAAGATTTCCAATAAAACGCCATGACTTACCGCCGTCTTTAGTAATATTCATGCCGCCATCATTACCATCAATCATAAAGTTTCCGTTTGTTGGATGTATCCAGAAGGCATGATGGTCAGGATGAACTCCATTATCAGCACCATAAGAAGGCATTAACTGAGTGAATTTTTTTCCACCATCTTCACTTACATTGATATAGGTAAAAACTGAGTAAACTCTGTTCTCATTTTGTGGATCTACATGTAATTCAGAATAATAAAAAGGTCTGTCGCCAATATCGTCATTCTCATTTATTTTTTCCCATTTAAAACCACCATCCACACTTTTATACAAGGCATTTTTTTTAGCTTCTACTAAAGCATAAATGATATTGGGTTTATTTCTTGCGATGGCAACCCCAATACGTCCCAGGTTTCCTTTTGGAAAACCATCATTGTCATCTATTTTATGCCATGATTTTCCACCATCATGAGTTAGAAACAAGCCTGAGCCTTCTCCACCAGAATTAAAAAACCAGGGATCTCTTTTATGTTCCCACATAGCGGCGATTAATTTATTTGGATTGGTTGGATCCATAATTAAATCAGCTGCTCCAGATTTATTATTGGTAAATAATATTTTATTCCAAGTTTGTCCGCCATCTATTGTTTTAAATATGCCTCTTTCAGGATGTTCACCCCAAGGGGAACCAATGGCAGCAACATAAATAATAGCTGGATTATTAGGGTCAATGACTATTCTATGAATATGACGTGTTTTTTCTAAACCCATTGAAATCCAATTTTTTCCTCCATCTAATGATTTGTATATACCATACCCGCCATTCAAACTGTTTCTTGGGTTTCCTTCACCAGTGCCAACCCAAATCACACTTGGATTAGATTGCTGAATAGCCACAGCACCAATAGAAGCAGTCACTTGGTGATCAAAGACCGGATTCCATTTGATACCACCAGAAGTTGATTTCCATAAGCCACCAGAGGCTGTTCCAACATACATGATATCAGGATTACTATGAACTACATCTATCGAGGTGACTCTTCCAGACATACCACCAGGCCCTATATTCCTTGGTTTCATATTTTTAACTAAATCCATTGAAAAATCTTGAGAAAAAAACGACTGGGAGATGAGAAGAATGAATATTAAAAGGCTATTTTTCATAAAGTAAAATTTTGATTCCTCTAAAATAGCGAAAACTTATTATTGAATTCATAAAATTGATGTTGTTCCTTCTAAAGGATGCATAAAAAGTAGTAATTTTATAGGGCTATGACAAAAAATATATCTCACAAAAAGGGCTTTGTTTTTAAATCCTATGAAGCTCCTGATTTATCACCTTTTGAAAAACTCTTTGATATTTTCAAAGAGTTGATTACACATACTTCGGGAGATTTTGATGAAGCCATTGATTGGTTGAGAGAATTAGATAAAGAATATAAACTAACTACGTCAGAATACACTATTGATGATTTTATAGAAGATCTTAAAAAGAAAGGTTATATAAGAGAAGAAATTGACCCTGATGGAAATGGTGCCATAGCCATCACTTCAAAAACGGAACGTGCTATTAGGCAGCAGGCATTGGATCAGATTTTCGGAAAAATTAAAAGAAGCGGTCAAGGGAATCATAAAAGTAAGAGTCCCGGAATAGGGGATGAGCACACGGGTGATTTCAGGAACTACCAATTTGGTGATGCCTTAGATAAAGTTTCAATAACAGAAAGTTTAAAGAATGCACAAATCAATCATGGCATTAGTGATTTTAGTATTTCAGAAGAAGACTTAGTTGTTGAGGAAACCTTACATAAATCTCAAATGAGCACGGTGTTAATGATTGATATTAGTCATAGCATGATTTTGTATGGAGAAGACAGAATTACCCCAGCAAAAAAAGTGGCGATGGCGTTGGCTGAATTAATTACTACAAGATATCCAAAAGACACCTTGGACATCTTGGTGTTTGGAAACGATGCGTGGCAAATAGAAATAAAGGACTTGCCTTATTTAAAAGTAGGGCCTTATCATACTAATACCGTTGCAGGATTACAGTTAGCCATGGATTTGCTTCGTAGGAAGCGTAATACCAATAAACAAATATTTATGATTACGGATGGGAAACCGAGCTGTTTAAGGTTGCCTGACGGTGAATATTATAAAAACAGTAATGGTTTAGATAAACATATTGTTAATAAATGTTATGCCACCGCACAGCAAGCTAGGCGTTTACACATTCCAATTACCACTTTTATGATTGCACAAGACCCCTATTTAATGCAATTTGTTAGAGAGTTCACCTATGCAAATCAAGGAAAAGCTTTTTATACTGGATTAAAAGGTTTAGGAGAGATGATTTTTGAAGATTATGAAACCAATAGAAAAAAAAGAATTAGAGGATAAAAATTATATGAAAATTGAAACAATAAAAACTTTAGGAGCCTTAAAAAAAGAAGGGTATAAAAGTAAATCTATAAAAGATGAATTGAGAGATAATTTGATTCAGAAAATAAAGAATAAAGAAACCACCTTTGAAGGCGTTCATGGTTATGAAAGTACTGTAATACCAGAGCTTGAGCGTGCCATTTTATCTCGTCATAATATTAATTTGTTAGGTTTGCGTGGACAAGCAAAAACGCGTTTAGCAAGATTAATGATCAATTTATTGGATGAATATATCCCCTATGTTGAAGGATCTGAAGTGAATGATGATCCATTAAATCCTATTTCAAGGTTCGCAATTGAATTAATTAAAGAAAAAGGACAAGACACACCAATTGCCTGGTTGCATAGAAGTGAGCGCTTTGCAGAAAAGTTAGCAACACCAGATGTAACGGTAGCTGATATTATTGGGGATGTTGACCCCATAAAAGCGGCTAATTTAAAATTAAGTTATGCAGATGACAGAGTGATTCATTATGGTATGATTCCCCGTGCTAACCGTTGTATTTTTGTTATTAATGAGTTGCCAGATTTGCAAGCAAGAATTCAGGTCGCTTTATTTAATATTTTACAAGAAGGTGATATTCAAATACGTGGGTTTAAAGTAAGACTGCCTTTAGATATTCAGTTTTTATTTACAGCAAACCCGGAAGATTATACCAATAGAGGAAGTATTGTAACACCTTTAAAAGATAGAATAGGTTCTCAGATTTTAACGCATTATCCTGTTGATATTGAAACGGCAAGATTAATTACAGAACAAGAAGCTAAATTAGTACAAAGTCAAAAAGATATGGTAACTGTTCCTGATTTAGCGAGGGACTTATTAGAACAAATTGTTTTTGAGGCTCGTGAAAGCGACTTTATTGATGCGAAAAGTGGTGTAAGTGCAAGATTGAGCATTACAGCCTTAGAAAATTTATTAAGTACTGCTGAACGCAGAGCCTTGAAAGCAGGTGACGCAAAAACAATGGTGCGATTAAGTGATTTTATTGGAATTATTCCATCCATTACAGGGAAGGTGGAACTGGTTTATGAAGGCGAACAAGAAGGTGCTGCTGTAGTAGCCTATAATTTAATAGGTGAGGCTGTGAAAAGTTTGTTTGAGGAGTTTTTCCCAAAGATTGAAAAGTTAAAAGCTCAAGATGAAGAATCACCGTATGATGATATAGTTTCTTGGTTTTTCAATCAAAAAGAAGGGTTTGAATTATTAGATGATGCCAGAGAGAAAGCATATAAAAATCTATTGGATGCTATTTCGCCATTAGATGATTTATTAGGAAAACAC
Source organism: Flavobacteriales bacterium (assembly GCA_024643405.1). Taxonomy (GTDB): domain Bacteria; phylum Bacteroidota; class Bacteroidia; order Flavobacteriales; family Flavobacteriaceae; genus Yeosuana. The sequence continues at coordinate 45,188 of JAHENA010000002.1, forward strand.
CAGCCTAATTTAGCAAAAGAAGACAGCTATTTTGTGAAGGAATTTGTGCTTTGGGCGTTAGTGGAGTTTAAGCAATTAAGTAAATATCGATTTACAGAAGGCACTCAGTTTAAAGACCCCTATGGCAGTTTTATAAGTGGGATTTAATTACCAATCACCTCTACTTTTAATATTATTAGCGCATAATTGAATGATTTCTGTTATGCGCTTTAGTCTAGTTGCTTCTCGTTTTGCTTGATTGAGCCAGTATAAATAGCTTTTTCGGTATGAGGGTGCAAAGTTTTGGTAATTTTTAAAGGCAAGTTCGTTTTTATCAAATTCAGATTGTAAATCTTCAGGTATAATACCTTTTTCAACATCATCTAAAACTGACCAACTACCGTTTTGTTTTGCTATTTCAATTTTTTCTAATCCAGCATCATGTATTAAGCCACAATCCAACAGGTCTTTAATATAGCGTTTATTTAAAGCACTCCAGACACTTTTATTATTTCTTGGGGTAAAATATTGTCGGCGTTTTCCATTACCCAAACTTTTTACTGTTGAATCTATCCAGCCATAACACAAAGCTACTTTTACAGCTTCTTCCCAACGCATACTATCCTTTTCATGGTCAACTTTAAAAAATATTAAATGGATTCCTGTTGAAGAAGAATGATTTTCATGCAGCCATTTTCTCCAATCATCATCATTTTTAAAATATAATTCTGAGATATTTTCGGTCACTTATATTTTGTTTACATAAACATAAAAGTTTCTATCAATTTTTAAAATAGTTTTATTCGAATCTAAGGGCATTGTTTTCCATTCAACTGTTGGATAAATCCATTGTTCCTTATCATTTATTGTCACTTTAACAGGCATATCAAATTCATCCACAATATGTATCCATCTGTATTTTAATTCTCTATTTTCAATTTTATATTCTAACGTTGGAATATCAATGGTTCTCAAATACTGATTAAAAAAAGCTGATAATTCAATACCAGTTTCTTTGCTTAAATAATCTTCAATTTGTTGTGTAGTGACTGTTTGATGATAAAAAGTTCTATTTATACCTCTAAGTATTTGACGCCATTTTTCATCATTTTCAAGTAGCTGTCGTAAAGTGTGCAACATATTAGCACCTTTAGGATACATATCTCCTGAGCCTTCTTTATTAACATTGTAATAGCCAATAATCGGTCGGTCATTTCGTATGTTTTGTCTTGTGCCGATAACATAATCAGCAGATGCCTCTTTTCCATAATAATAGTCCACAAATAAATTTTCAGAATAAGCCGTAAATCCTTCGTGAATCCACATATCGGCAATGTCTTTATAAGTAATGTTATTCGCAAACCATTCATGTCCAGATTCATGAATAATAATGAAGTCAAATTTCAAACCCCAACCCGTACTTGATAAATCGCGTCCTAAATACCCTTTCATATATTTGTTTCCATAGGTCACAGAGCTTTGGTGCTCCATCCCTAAATAAGGTACTTCAACTAACTTAAATCCATCCTTATAAAAAGGATATGGGCCAAACCAATATTCAAACGCTTTCATCATTTTTGGTGCATCTAAAAAATGTTCTTGGGCTTTAGCCAGATTGTCCTTTAATACATAATAATCCATATCTAAGTGGCCGTTTTCTCCATCATAAACTTCTGAGAAATGAGTATAGTCTCCAATATTGACATTAACACCATAATTGTTTATTGGATTATCTACAAACCAGCTGAATGTCTTTGTGTCACCATATTGTTCAATACTTCTTAATCTGCCATTGGAAACATCCATTAAACCTTTAGGTGTGTTAACGCTAATGAGCATACTGTCAACTTCATCATACATATGATCTTTATTGGGCCACCAAACACTGGCACCTAATCCTTGACATGAAGTAGCTACAAAATCATTTCCATTCTCATCTTTTTTCCATGAAAAACCGCCATCCCAAGGTGCTCTAACAGCTTCTTTTGGGTTGCCTTCATAGACTACTTCAAGTGTTTGAATACTTCCAATAGGTTGCTTGGTTTTAAGTTTAATAAAATGAGCATTTCCGTCATCGTAAAACTCAAGTGCTGCTCCTTCTTGAATCACTTTAATAATTCTTAATGGTGGTTGTAAATCAATTTGTAATTCTTTTTGTGTGTCAATCACCTTATAGTGAATAGTATTACTTCCTGAAATGAATTTTAATTCAGGTTCTACTTTTATATTCAAATGATAATAAGTTAAATCCCACCATGAACGTTCAGGGGTGATAGACCCTCTAAGGGTGTCTTGTTTTGTAAAATTTTCTTTTGCTTCTAAAAGGCCTTGTGCCTGAAGAAATGAGTTTCCTGTTAAAACAAGAATGACGATTAAAATGAGCTTTTTTATCATGTAATTGATATTAGTTTCTAATCAATTTATTAGGAAATGCAACAGGGCTTTCAAAACCATTTTTTCCAACAGAAGCAATGCCAAAGAAATAATTATCAATAACAATTCCGTTAAGGATGAATTCTGAAACATCGCCTACAAAGCGACTATTATCCCAAGTTGGTGAGGTGGTATCGCGCCAATAAATTTTATAACCAACTGCGCCATCAACTTTATCCCACTCAAATTTTGCTGAGGCTTCAACAATGCCCCCAATGGCTACCTTTTTTGGAGCTGGTGGTGCCCAGGCTAAACTTGCCAAATTGATAGCATTAACAGCAGTTAGTTTTTTAGCATAGTCAAAATTGACGTGTTCAATCACATCGCCATACTTAATACCATTTTCTTCTCTGATGTCTTGATGCTGCTGGTTGTAATTTTCATGGGCTTCCATGATTCGAATACCAGCAAAACCTAAATCGTTAAAGGGACGATGATGTCCACCACGGCCAAAACGATCTAATCTGTATATCATCATTGGGTTCATTTCTGGCATATATGTTTTTACTGTTTTATAAACGTATCTGGCTAACTGACGTGAGATGCCATCAACTTCTCCACCATAAAATCGTCTCATTTGTCGTTCACGTTCTGTTTCGGTTGGCGGTACTGGTTCTGAGAAAATTCTAAAGGTTCTATTATCGATAACCCCATCGACACCTTTAATGTTTCCAATCATATCATTGTTTAAAATCCCAATAATTTCCCAACCTTGTTCCTGAGCATATTTAGCTAAACCCGCACCTCCAAAAAGACCCTGCTCTTCGCCTGAAAGCCCTACATAAATAATACTATTCTCAAAAGTGTACTTTGATAAAACTCTGGCCGCTTCCATAGTACCAGCCATTCCTGACGCATTATCATTGGCTCCTGGTGCATCTGTAATAAAGTCTGAACCATCACTGGCTCGAGAATCTATATCTCCACTCATGATTATATATCTATTAGGGTATTTGGTTCCTTTTTGAATGGCAACCACATTAACCACCCAGGCATCATGGGGTACACGTGAATTTCCTTCTTTTGTAACAAAATCTTTTTGATAAAATACCTTTAAGCATTGGTCACAATCTTTTGAAATGGATTCAAATTCTGATTTTATCCATCGTCTAGCAGCTCCAATACCATGTGTATTTGAAATGGTATCACTAAAAGTATTCCTTGTTCCAAAATCAACCAGAGTTTGGATGCTTTTCTCAATTTTTTTGGGAGATATACTATCAATAATTTGATAGAGTTTTACCTGTGATTGCGCCATTATGATTTGGAATGAAAAGAATAGCGCAACAGTCAATATTTTATTCATGATTTATTTTTTACTAAAATAATAAAAAAAAGCGCCTCGAATAGGAATTCGAAGCGCTTTTGAATTTGAATTAGTCTATTGTTAAAAACAATATTTGTTTTCTGCTTTTACTTTTTCTGCAATGTCTCTTCGCAAATCCACTATATCTGGATAATTGGTGTATTTTACAAAACGTTTAAGTCCCATTAGAAGCATACGCTGTTCATCTCCTTCCGCAAATGAAATAATGCTTTCTTTACCATTTTTCTCAACAATTGAGACTGCGTTGTACAAATATAATTTAGCCATGGCAATTTGCACTTTTTGAGCCTCTTCACCAAAACGTTTTACATTTTTCTCTGTTCTTAGTATAGTAGATTCTGCCATATATATTTCAATTAAAATATCTGAAGCAGCAATTAGTAACTGTTGATGGCTATCTAAATCAGGTCCAAATTTTTGAACTGCTGCGCCAGCAACCATTAAAAATATCTTTTTAAGTTTTGCTATCATGTCTTTTTCTTCAGAAAACAATTCAGAATAGTCTGGTGTTTCAAATGAAGGAATTCCCATAAGTTCGTTGGCTACCGCCGTAGCTGGACCTAATAAATCGACATGGCCTTTCATGGCTTTTTTTACTAACATACCTACAGAAAGCATTCTGTTTATTTCATTGGTACCTTCATAAATTCTGGCGATTCTCGCATCTCTCCATGCAGCTTCCATAGGCGTGTCTTCTGAAAAGCCCATTCCTCCAAAAATTTGGATGCCTTCGTCAGCACAATTTTGTACATCTTCTGAAACTGCTACTTTTAAAATAGAACATTCTATAGCATATTCTTCAACGCCTTTAAGTTCAGCTTCCTGATGTGAATTTCCGGCAGCAACACGAATTGCAATGCGGTCTTCAATATCTTTGGCAGCTCTGTAACAGGCAGATTCTCCTGCATAAGCACTAGCAGTCATTTCAGCCAGTTTCGCTTTTATGGCGCCAAAATCAGCAATAGGCGTATTAAATTGTTTTCTTTCGTTAGCGTATTGTACTGCGGTAGTAGTAATACGCCTTTGTGAATCCAGGCAAGCAGCCGCCAATTTTATGCGTCCAACATTTAAAGCATTCATAGCAATTTTAAACCCGTTACCTCTTTCTGATAACATGTTTTCTACAGGAACAACTGTGTCAGTAAAGAATACTTGACGTGTTGATGAGGAACGAATTCCTAATTTATGTTCTTCTTCACCTAAAGTAATTCCGTTTGGTTTGTCTTTATCAAATTCTACAATAAAACCAGTAATGTTTTTGTCATTTTCAATACGGGCAAATACAATCATTAATTTACAAAAGCCTGCGTTGGAAATCCACATTTTTTGACCGTTAATCTTATAACTTTTTCCATCTTCAGATAAGGTCGCTGTCGTTTTGCCTGAATTGGCATCACTACCTGCTCCCGGCTCCGTTAAGCAATAAGAGCCAAACCATTCGCCACTTGCTAGTTTTGGTATATACTTTTGTTTTTGCTCTTCAGTTCCGTATAAAATAATTGGCAATGTGCCAATACCTGTATGAGCACCAAAGGCCGTACTAAAAGAGCCTGTACCGCTAGAAATGTAGTCACAGGTTAATAACGTTGAAACAAAGCCCATTCCTAAACCACCATAGGCTTCAGGAACCGCCACACTTAAAAACCCAAGATCACCTGCTTTTTTCATGCATGATTCTGTGAGCGCATAATCTTTCGCTTCAAATCTTGACTTATTTGGAATAATTTCACGGTCATTAAATTCCATGACTGCGTCTTTCATCATTTTTTGTTCCTCTGAGAAATCTTCAGGAGTAAACACATCTTCACATTTAGTTTCTTTTACTAGAAATTGACCACCTCTTAATAAGTCTTTGTCTTTTGTTTCCATTATTTTAATACTGTTATTTTAATTTAAAAATTCAAATATGCCACAAGCACCTTGCCCAGTTCCTACACACATGGTCACTGCACCATATTTATTTTTCATGTTTTGTTTACGCATTTCATCAAATAGCTGTACGGATAACTTTGCTCCGGTGCAGCCTAGAGGATGACCTAATGCTATGGCACCTCCATTTACATTTATGATATCAGGGTTGAGGTTTAACTCTCTGATAACGGCTAATGATTGTGATGCAAAGGCTTCATTAAGTTCAATTAGAGCTAAATCATCTTGTTTTAATCCTGCCAGTTTTAATGCTTTTGGAATGGCTTTCACTGGACCAATACCCATGATTCTTGGTTCAACACCAGCCGCGGCGTAATTCACTAATCTAGCGATTGGTTCCAGATTTAATTCTTTAACCATGTCTTCACTCATTACTATCACAAAAGCAGCACCATCACTCATTTGCGAGGAGTTACCAGCCGTCACACTACCGTCGGCTGCAAAAACAGGGCGTAATTTTCCCAATGCTTCTATACTTGTTCCTGCACGAGGACCTTCATCCTTCGTGACAGTATATGATTTAGTAGCACGTTTCCCGTTTTCGTCAATATAAGTCTGCTCAACATTAATAGGCGCAATTTGATCTTGAAAACGATTTTCAGCAAGGGCTTTTAGTGCTTTCATATGCGAATGATAGGCAAATTCATCTTGATCTTCACGTGAAATTTTAAATTGATTGGCAACCGCTTCAGCCGTATTTCCCATGCCCCAATAATAATCTTCATGCCCAGATTTAATGGTGTCATAATTTAATTCTGGTTTATAACCTGTCATCGGAACTGAACTCATGCTTTCTGCGCCACCGGCAATAATACAATCAGCCATTCCGGCTTGTATTTTAGCGGCTGCAATAGCAATGGTTTCAACTCCCGATGAGCAAAAACGATTGACAGTAACACCAGGTACATCAACACTATTTAATCCAATTAGAGATATAAATCGGGCCATATTAAGTCCTTGGGAACCTTCAGGCATGGCATTTCCAACAATTACGTCATCTATACGTTTTACATCTAAATTTGGTAATTCCTTCATCATGTATTGAATGGTTTCTGCACCCAATTCATCTGCTCTTTTAAAGCGGAATACGCCTTTTGGAGCTTTTCCAACGGCAGTTCTATATGCTTTTACTATATATGCTTGTCTCATTTTCTTAGTTTCTTAAAGGTTTTCCTGTTTTTAACATGTGTTGAATACGTTCTAAAGTCTTGCGTTCTGTACATAAACTTAAGAAAGCTTCTCGCTCTAAGTCCAATAAGTATTGTTCACTTACTAAGGTCGGTTCAGATAAATCACCTCCAGCCATTACATAGGCTAATTTGTTGGCAATTTTATGGTCATGTTCACTAATATATTTACTGGCTTCCATGGCATCTGTTCCCACTAAAAACATGCCTAAAGCCTGCTTACCAAGAACCTTAACATCGGTACGTTTTACAGGTTGCGTATAGCCTTGTTCAGCCATTAATTTCGCATACGCTTTTGCCGTTGCAATTTGTCGGTCTCTATTTACCACAACCACGTCTTTTCCTTTTTGAAGAATGCCAAAATCAAAAGCTTCATAAGCTGAAGTAGCTACTTTTGCCATTCCGATAGTTAAGAAATATTCCTGAAGTACATTTAATTCTACATCATTTTTTCTGAAAGTATCAGAAGCTCTTAAAGCCATTTCTTTAGAACCGCCGCCACCAGGAATAACTCCAACTCCGAATTCAACTAATCCAATGTAAGTTTCAGCTGCTGCGACTACTTTATCAGCGTGCATAGATAATTCACAACCACCACCAAGTGCCATACCATGAGGGGCAGCAACTGTTGGAATTGAAGAATAACGCATACGCATCATCGTGTCTTGGAAATATTTTATCGCCATATTAAGCTCGTCATATTCCTGTTCAGCTGCCATCATGAAAATCATGCCAATATTGGCTCCTACTGAGAAATTAGCACCTTGGTTACCAATAACTAATCCCTGAAAGTTTTTTTCTGCTAAATCAACTGCTTTATTTAATCCAGCCAATACGTCTCCACCAATGGTATTCATTTTGGATTGGAACTCACAGTTAAGGATTCCGTCGCCTAAATCTTCAATAACGACTCCTGAATTTTTAAATACTTCTTTAGATTTTCTGATGTTATCTAAAATGATAAAGGCATCCTGACCTGGAATTTTCTCTTGTGATTTCTTTGGAATATCATAATAAAAACTAGCCCCATCTTTTACTGAATAAAATGATTTGCTTCCAGAATTTAGCATGTCTTGAACCCATACTGCAGGCTGTTTACCTTCAGCTTTCATAAGTTGTATGCCCTTTTCAACACCAATAGCATCCCATATTTGGAAAGGACCATGTTCCCATCCAAAACCTGCTTTCATGGCATCATCTATTTTATATAATTCATTAGAAACCTCTGGGATTCTGTTTGATACATATTCAAACATCCCTGCAAAATTCTTTCTGTAGAAATCTCCAGCTTTATCTTTACCAGAAACTAAAACTTTAAAACGATCAATAACTTTATCAATAGTTTTGGTGAGTTCTAAAGTGGCAAAACTGGTTTTTTTGCTAGCGCGATATTCTAAAGTATTTAAATCAAGTACTTTGATTTCTTTACCTTCTTTTTTATAAAACCCCTGGCCAGTTTTACTACCCAACCATTTATTTTCCATCATGGTATTGATGAAATCAGGTAACTTAAATAATTCATGAGCTTCATCATCAGGGCAATTCTCATAAATGCCATTCGCTACATGCACTAAAGTATCTAACCCAACAACATCAACGGTTCTAAAGGTTGCTGATTTTGGGCGACCTATAACCGGTCCGGTTAATTTATCTATTTCTTCAACAGACAAGCCTAATTCTTTTACCTGATGAAATAAACTCTGAATTCCAAAAATACCTATTCTATTTCCAATGAAAGCAGGGGTGTCTTTAGCGATTACAGAAGTTTTCCCCAGGAATTGTTCTCCATAAACATTTAAAAATTCCAAAACTGAGGCATCTGTCTTTGGTCCAGGAATGATTTCAAATAATTTTAAATAACGAGCAGGGTTAAAAAAATGGGTGCCGCAGAAATGCTTTTGGAAGTCTTCACTTCGGCCTTCACTCATAAAATGAATGGGGATACCTGAAGTATTTGAGGTTATTAGTGTTCCGGGAGTTCTGTATTTTTCTAATTTTTCAAAGACTATTTTTTTAATATCTAGACGTTCTACAACGACTTCCATAATCCAATCAACATCTTTCACTTTAGCAATATCATCTTCTAAATTGCCAGTAGTAATTCTGCTTGCAAAACTTTGATGATAAATAGGAGATGGTTTTGATTTTAAGGAGTTGGCAAGTGAATCATTAACTAAACGATTTCTTACCAGCTTGCTTTCAAGGGTTAAACCTTTTGCTTTTTCGGCGTCATTTAATTCTCTGGGAACAATGTCCAGTAAAAGTACATCAACACCAATATTGGCGAAATGACAAGCAATACCGCTTCCCATAATTCCAGAACCAATAACTGCTATTTTTTTAATTCTACGTTTATTCATTATATAATAAGCTAATTATTTAGATTGATTGTATATTTTCTTATTAGAGACCATATCATTAATTAATTCTGCTACTTCATAAAAGTGACGTAACTTTTCTTCAGAAACATTATTTTTAATGGCTTCATTAAATGTGAGCACCTTTTCTCTAGAATAAGCTCTTTTTTCCCTTCCAAAATCTGTAAGGTATATTAATACACTTCTTCCGTCTTCGGGGTTAGCACGTCTTTCAATTAAGCCTCTTTTTTCCATTGTTTTCAATATTCTTGATAAACTGGTTGCTTCCATACCCATTTTAGGACCTAAAGAGGTTGATGGCGTACCTTTTTCTTGATCAATACTTAATAAAGTTAATCCAGTGGCCATAGTACTGTCAAATTTAGCAGCTTCTTCGTTGTACATTTTAGAAACAGATAACCATGTGGTTCTCAGTAAGTAATCAATGGTTTTGTCTTTCATGGATAAGTTTTTCGAAATCAAATATACAAAAATTTATTATGCATGCATAATAAATTAATTATTTTTGGGAAAGATTTATGAATAAAAAAACACCTCAATTTATGAGGTGTTTTTTTATTCAGTGTTATTATAATTTATCCTAATTTTCCATTAACCAATGCAATAACGGCCCCAATAATAGCAGTCATAACAATGCCTATACCTACATCTAAAGCAGCCGTTTGAATATTGGCATCACTGGTCATGGCCAGATTGAAAAAATTCATCGATAGGCCTATGAAAAACCCTATAATAGCACCAGCTTTTGCTCCCGTTGCTAGCGTTGAAATTTGAGCCCATTTTGTAAAAATATAGGCTAAAAATAATCCAAATGTGATGCAGCCTAAGAAAATCATCACCATTGAATTTGTGCCTTCCTCAGGTTGTGGAAATGAATCTTTAAATAGCATACCGTAAAAAATCCAGCCTAAAAAAAAATCCACAATACCGCCTGCAATGCCAGAAACTAAGAAATTTTTTGTTTTCATGAGATATTAATTAATTGGTTAGTAGTAATAAATATAGCTAAAAAATAATTATTATATATTTTTTAAACCAAATAATTATTAATATCACAATATTTATGTTAAAACTTAATTAATAAAATTATGGACGATATATGTTTTCTATCAGGTCTTTATATATCTCTTTAATAATCTTTCGCTTCATTTTCATTGTTGGGGTTAAATGACCACCTTCTATAGTCCACACATCTGGCGTCAATTCAAACTTTTTAACTTGTTCCCAATTACCAAAATTCTTATTGGTTTTATCAACTTCTTTTTGAATTCTGTCTTTAATTATTTGTGAAGATATAATAGACTCATTATCTGGTTTAATATTTTTCCCTTTTTTTTCTATCCAATGTTTTATAAATTTAAAATCTGGTTGAATAAGTGCTGCAGGCATTTTTTCTCCTTCACCAATAACCATAACCTGTTCTATAAAATGAGATTGTTTTAATTCATTTTCAATTAGAGCTGGTGACACATATTTACCGCCCGAAGTTTTAAACATTTCTTTTTTTCTATCAGTAATTTTTAAAAATCCATCATTGCTTATTTCTCCAATATCACCCGTATGAAAATAGTCTCCAGTCATTACTTCAGCTGTTTTTTCTGGATCTTTATAATAGCCAAGCATCACATTCGGTCCTTTTACCAATATTTCACCATCTTCAGCAATTTTTACTTCTACGTTATCAATAATACGACCAACAGTACCCACTCTAAAACCGCCATGACGCATATCGTTTACAGAAATTACAGGAGAGGTTTCAGTTAATCCATACCCTTCCATGATTGGCATTCCGGCCGCTGCAAACGTACGCGTTAATCTGGGTTGTAAGGCAGCACTGCCTGAGACCATCAAATCTAAATTACCACCAAGCCCATCTTTCCATTTACTAAAAATTAATTTTCGAGCTAATTTTAATTGGAGTTCGTACCAGAATCCGTTTTGTCCATAAGGTTCAAATTTTAATCCTAAATCTATTGCCCAAAAGAATAAGGCCTTTTTTATACCAGAAAGTTCTGCTCCTTTTTCTAAAATTTTATCATAGACTTTTTCATAAAGCCTGGGAACAGCAGTCATGACATTAGGTTTGACTTCTTTTAAATTGTCAGTCATTTTATCAATAGATTCCGCAAAATATATTTCCACCCCACAGTATTGATACAGATATAATATCATACGCTCAAAAACATGGCATATAGGTAGGAAGCTTAAGGCTTTAGATTTGCCATATTCAAACGGCACACGCTTTTCACTATCTATTACATTAGAAATTAAATTGTCATGAGAAAGCATCACACCTTTAGGTTGCCCAGTGGTTCCGGACGTATAGATTATAGTAGCTAAATCTTTGGGTTTTACATTCTCCTTTCTCTCATCTACTATATTTTGATTAGTTTCATCTTGACCTAATTTTAAGACTTCTTTCCAATGATGTTCTCCAGAAATTTCATCAAAAGTATAGACGCCTCTAAGTTTTGTTTTGCCTTTTATAGAATTTAATTTTTCTAAGACTTCAGTATCAGAAACAAAACAGTAAATAGATTCTGAATGGTTCATAATGTATTCATAATCCTCTTTAGATATGGTAGGATAAATAGGGACATTTTGCGCTCCTATTTGTAAAACTCCTATATCTAAGACATTCCATTCAGTTCTATTTGTACTTGATATAACAGCAATTTTGTCATTTGGTTGTACACCTAATCTCAATAATCCCCTGCTAATAGCATTAATTTGATTAATATATTCTTGTGATGAAATTGAAATCCACTCATCGTTATATTTAGTGGTTAGGGCCTTTTTTAAATTGTATGTTTCATGCTGATATTGCGGAATATCAAACAATCGAGTTACTTGAGTCATTATGTCTTAAATAGTTTTGTATCATGCAAAATAGGAAATAAAAAAGGATTTACAAGTGGTAGTATTAAAAAAGCAATAGTAACAGTCCTAAACGGTTGTTTTATAGCATTTAGCTTCTATTGATGTCCACAAATAAAAACTTTCAATATATGATTTATGTCATTGAATGGGTGTTTTATACTATCTAATTTTGTCAGCAATAAAATTATAAAGTCTAAAAACATTATTATATGGAAACCTTAGAATCGGTAAAAACCAGAGTCTATAAATTCGGTAACAAAACTGCCGATGGAAATAGTAAAATGAAAAACCTCTTAGGAGGTAAAGGAGCAAATTTAGCTGAAATGAGTTTAATTGGAATACCTGTTCCACCCGGATTTACAATTACTACTGAAGTTTGTACAGAATATAATCTTCTAGGTCAAGATACGGTTGTTAAAATGATTCTTCCAGAAGTACAAGAATCTATAGAAAATATTGAAAAAATAATGGGCGCTCAATTTGGTGATAAAGTAAACCCTTTATTAGTATCGGTGCGTTCTGGAGCAAGAGTTTCTATGCCAGGAATGATGGATACTGTTTTAAATCTTGGTTTAAATGACGAAGTTGTTGTTGGTTTGGCTAAAAAAACCAATAATGAGCGTTTCGCTTGGGATTCTTATCGTCGTTTCATTCAAATGTATGGTGATGTGGTTTTAGGCATGAAACCTGAATCAAAAGATGATATTGATCCTTTTGAAGAAATTATGGAAGCGCTTAAACATAAACGTAATATTAAATTAGATACTGAATTTACTATTCAGGATTTGAAAGATTTAGTTTATGATTTTAAAGAAGCTGTTAAAAAACGTACAGGACATGATTTTCCAACAAATCCTTGGGATCAGCTTTGGGGAGCAGTAGTGGCAGTATTTAATAGCTGGAATGGGGATAGAGCTGTTTATTACAGAAAAATGAATGGCTATCCATCCGACTGGGGAACGGCAGTGAATGTGCAGGCCATGGTTTATGGTAATATGGGTGATAATTCTGGTACAGGTGTATGTTTTACTCGTGATGCTGGAACAGGTGAAGACGTATTTAACGGTGAGTATTTAATTAATGCTCAAGGAGAAGATGTGGTTGCAGGTACTAGAACACCGCAGCAAATTACCAAATTAGGATCGCTTCGTTGGGCAGAATTAGCTAAAGTAGAAGAAGAAGATAGATTTAAAAATTATCCTTCACTTGAAGAACTCATGCCAAATATTTATAAAGAATTAAATGGCTATCAACAAAAATTAGAAGACCATTATAAAGATATGCAAGATATGGAGTTTACTATGCAAGATGGTAAACTTTGGATTTTGCAAACTAGAAACGGTAAACGTACAGGAGCCGCAATGGTTAAAATTGCTATGGATATGTTGAAACAAGGCATGATTGATGAAAAGCAAGCTTTGTTACGTATTGAACCGAACAAATTAGATGAGTTACTACATCCAGTATTTGATCCAAAATCGTTAAAAAAAGCTCATGTTATTGCACAAGGATTGCCAGCATCACCAGGTGCTGCAACAGGTCAGCTTGTTTTCTTTGCTGATGAAGCCAATAAATATAAATACACCATTTTGACACGTATTGAAACGTCTCCGGAAGATTTAGAAGGAATGAACATTGCACGAGGAATTTTAACCGCACGCGGTGGAATGACCTCTCATGCAGCAGTTGTAGCTCGTGGTATGGGTAAATGTTGTATTTCTGGAGCAGGTGCTTTAAAAATCAATTATAAAACACGTACGTTAACTGTTGAAGGAAAAGAATATCATGAAGGTGATTGGATTTCCTTAAATGGATCAACAGGGAATATTATAGAAGGAAAAGTATCTACAATTGAGCCGGAATTAAGTGGAGAATTTGCTGAAATCATGAAATTATCAGACAAATATGCCACCATGAAGGTTAGAACTAATGCTGATACACCAAAAGATGCTAAAGCAGCCCGTAATTTTGGAGCACAAGGTATAGGATTAACAAGAACCGAGCACATGTTCTTTGAAGTGGACCGAATCAAAGCGATGCGTGAAATGATATTGGCTGATACTGTAAAAGGCAGAAAATATGCTCTAGACCAATTATTACCTATGCAACGCGAAGATTTTGAAGGTATTTTTGAAGCCATGCAAGGATTGCCAGTTACGGTGAGGTTATTGGATCCACCATTACATGAGTTTGTGCCTCATCAACTCACACAACAAAAAGAGTTAGCTGAAGAAATGCATATTTCATTAGAAGCGGTAAAAAGTAAAATTTCTGAATTAGAAGAGTTTAATCCTATGCTTGGACATAGAGGATGTAGATTAGGGAATACGTATCCTGAAATTACAGAAATGCAGGCTAGGGCTATTATTGAAGCAGCATTAAATTTAAAAGCAAAAGGAATTAAAGCGCTGCCAGAAATTATGGTGCCGTTAATTGGAACTGTTGAAGAATTTGAAATGCAAGAAAAAATCATTAGAAATACAGCCCAACAAGTATTTGAAGAATACAATGATACTATTGAATTTTTAGTTGGAACCATGATTGAAATTCCAAGAGCAGCCCTAACGGCAGATTTAATTGCTAAAAAAGCAGAGTTTTTCTCTTTTGGAACTAATGATTTAACTCAAATGGCATTTGGTTATTCAAGAGATGACGCGAGTAAATTTTTGCCAATATATATAGAAAAAGGAATTCTTAAAGTTGATCCTTTTGAAGTACTTGATCAAGAAGGTGTTGGTCAATTAGTAAAAATGGGAACTGAAAAGGGTAGAAGTTCAAAACCAAATTTAAAAGTTGGTATTTGTGGTGAACATGGTGGAGAACCAAGTTCTGTTGAATTCTGCTATAATGTAGGAATGAACTACGTAAGTTGTTCTCCTTTTAGAGTTCCAATTGCACGTATTGCCTCTGCGCAAGCCGCTATTAAAAAGTCCATGTAATTATTTGTTTTAAGTTTGAAAACCCCTAAGTAAAATATTTATTTTGCTTAGGGGTTTTTTTATGCTTTAAAAAAAAAAGAGACTATCTTTTTTCAATCCATTTTCTGGCATTGACAAAAGCCTCTAACCAAGGAGATACTTCATCTTTTCGCCCTTCAGGATAATAGGCCCAGTTCCATTGGAAAGTGGATCGTTCAATATGAGGCATGGTTACTAAATGACGCCCTGTTTTATCACACATCATGGCCGTATTAAAATCGGAGCCATTTGGATTTGAAGGATATCCATTATAACCGTATTTGGCAACAATATGATATTGGTCTTCTGTGTAGGGTAAATTAAATTTTCCTTCGCCATGACTTATCCAAACCCCTAAAGTAGTTCCTTCAAGTGTCGAAAGCATTACAGAATTATTTTTTTGAATGGTCACGGATGTGAATGAACTTTCATGTTTATGAGAATCATTATGAAGCATTTTTCCATGTACTTCATGTTCCGGGTTAATTTCTTCCAATTCCATAAATAATTGGCAGCCGTTGCAAATACCTACTGATAAAGTGTCTTCTCTATCAAAGAAATTCTTTAAAGCACTATTCGCTTTTTCATTATATAAAAATGCGCCTGCCCAGCCTTTTGCGGAACCCAAAACATCTGAATTCGAAAAACCTCCAACAGCACCAATAAATTGGATATCTTTTAAGCTTTCTCTTCCAGAAATTAAATCGGTCATATGCACATCTTTTACATCAAAACCGGCCAGATACATAGCATTTGCCATTTCACGCTCACTATTACTTCCTTTTTCCCTAATAATAGCCGCTTTAGGTCTTGGATTATTGGAATTTATCTGAGGTAATTTACCGGTAAAATGACTTGGAAATTTATAATGTAAAGGTTGATTTTTATAATTATTAAATCTTTCAGTGGCTAATCCATTTGATGTTTGCTTCTGATCGAGTAAGTATGAAGTTTTGTACCACATATCTCTTAAACGGGAAACGGTCATTGTAAAGACATCCGTTCCGTTAATAATACTTAATACATCACTATCTGTCACTGTTCCAATCTTAAAAAATTCAATATGGACGTCTTTTAATAGTCTTTCAATTGATTCATTTTTAGATTGAATGACAATACCTGCATTTTCAGAAAACAACATTTTCAGAGAATCTTTTTCTCCTAACCCAGTTAAATCTAATGCTGCTCCAACATTATTATTGGCAAAACACATTTCAAGAAGCGTCGTGATTAAACCACCAGATGCGACATCATGTCCAGCCACAATTTGCTGTTGTTTTATCAGTTTTTGAATGGTATTAAAAACTGTTTTAACATAGGCTGCATCTTGTATATTAGGCGTTTCATTACCTATTTTATTAACAACTTGTGAAAAGGAACTTCCACCAAGCTTATAATTATCCTGAGAGATATTGATATAATAGATGTTCCCTGCATTTTTTTTAAATACAGGTTCAATAACATTAGTAATATCATTACAATTAGCAGCTGCGGATATGATAACGGTTCCCGGAGCAATCACTTCTTCGTTAGGATATTTTTGCTTCATAGAAAGCGAATCTTTTCCTGTTGGGACATTGATTCCTAAATCAGTCGCAAAATCTGAAATAGCTTTAACGGCTTCATATAAGCGTGCGTCTTCACCTTCATTTTTACATGGCCACATCCAGTTAGCCGAAAGAGAAACACTTTTTAATTCGTCTTTTAGAGGTGCCCACATAATATTGGTTAATGCCTCCGTGATACTATTTCGGCTACCCGCTACAGGGTTTATTAATCCTGAAATAGGTGAGTGCCCTATGGAAGTAGCAATACCCTCTTGACCTTTATAATCAAGGGCCATGACTCCAAGATTGTTAAGAGGTAATTGTAAAGGCCCGGCACATTGTTGTTTAGCAACTTTACCTCCAACACATCTATCAACTTTATTGGTCAGCCAATCTTTACAGCCAACGGCTTCCAGTTGTAATAATTGATCTAGATAATCATAGAATTTGTCTTTGTCATAAACAATATCAGAATAATGCCTGTTTATTGTTTTATCTGTCATGATGGTTTTTGGTGAACTACCAAACATGTCTTCCATATCTAAATCCATTGGTTTGTTACCTTTGGTTTTTGATTCAAAAGTAAACCTGTCATTTCCTGTAACATCTCCAACAGTATACATTGGAGAACGTTCACGTTCTGCAATGCGTTGTAACATGTCAATATGTTTTTCAGAAATCACTAATCCCATACGTTCTTGAGATTCGTTACCTATAATTTCTTTATCAGATAATGTTGGGTCGCCAACTGGTAATTTATCTAAATCAATTTTGCCACCTGTATCTTCAACCAATTCGCTTAAACAATTAAGATGGCCTCCAGCACCATGATCGTGAATAGAAACTATAAAATTCTCTTCACTTTCAACCATACCTCTTATAGCATTAGCGGCACGCTTTTGCATTTCGGGATTTGAACGTTGCACGGCATTCAATTCAATTCCTGAGGCAAATTCACCAGTATCTGAAGAAGAAACGGCAGCACCGCCCATACCAATACGGTAATTTTCACCACCTAGAATTACGATTTTATCACCTGGTTTGGGTTTGTCTTTTAAAGCTTGGTCTGCTTTTCCATAACCAATCCCACCAGCCTGCATAATCACTTTATCGAATCCTAATTTTCTGGCGTCTTCCTCATGCTCAAAAGTTAATATAGAACCACAAATAAGTGGTTGCCCAAATTTGTTTCCAAAATCAGACGCCCCATTTGATGCTTTTATTAAAATGTCCATTGGTGTTTGGTATAGCCATTTTCGTTCTTTCATGGCTTGTTCCCACAGTCTCTTTTCTTCCAATCTAGAATAAGAAGTCATATAAACTGCCGTTCCTGCTAATGGTAAAGATCCTTTTCCTCCAGCAAGCCTATCTCTAATTTCTCCACCAGACCCCGTGGCGGCACCATTAAATGGTTCTACAGTAGTTGGAAAATTATGAGTTTCTGCTTTTAATGAAATAACAGACTCAAAATCTTGAGTTTGATAATAGTCTGGCTTGTCAGCTGTTTGAGGTGCAAATTGTTCAATAACGGGACCTTTAATAAAAGCTACATTATCTTTATAGGCTGAAACAATATCATTTGGATTTGTTTCAGAGGTTTTTTTAATAAGTTTAAATAATGATGTTGGTTTTTCTTTGCCATCAATCACAAAAGTGCCATTGAAAATTTTATGACGACAATGTTCACTGTTTACTTGAGAAAAACCAAACACTTCAGAATCTGTTAATGGTCTTCCAATTTTTTTCGAAACGCCTTCTAGATATTCAACTTCTTCATCACTTAATGATAACCCCTCTTGTTTATTATATGTTGCAATATCTTTTATATCAAGAATAGGTTCGGGCGTTATATTTATTGTAAACGAGTCCTGATTTAAGCCATTGAACTTTTCAGAAATCATAGGGTCAAAACCTTTAAAATCTTTAGAAACTGAATTGAATTCTTCAATTCTTATAATGTCCTCAACACCCATATTTTGGGTAATCTCAACCGCATTAGTACTCCAAGGGGTAATCATAGCGGCCCGTGGACCAACAAAAAAAGCATCTAAAGATGCTTGTTCTATTTTTGGCTGGTTGCCAAATAACCACTCTAATTTTGAGATGGTTTCAGTTGATAATTCTTTTGTTGTTTGAACAGCAAAGACTTTACTGTTTACGTTTCCAAAGAAATGAATCATTATATGTTTATTTGTGTTGTTTTATAAAGTGCAAATTTAATTTTTTTAGCTTTAAGACCTATTTAAAACTTAAAGTTAATTTAAGAGTTATTCACGATGTTTTAAACATAAAAAAAAACGACTCAGAGAGAGGCTCTCTAAATTATTGTTTTATTAATTTTTTTGTGATACTTCCTTGTTCAGAATCTAATTTGATTATATAAATACCTTTTTTCAATAAAGAAACATCAACTTTTGAAATGTTTGAATCAACTTTTGATGTCATTATTAATTTTCCTAAAACATCATAGACCCTAATTTTTAATAGTTCATTTGTTTTTATATTTAAATAATTCCCTGAAACTGGGTTTGGAAACATTTTATAATCTAAACTTGAGAATTCAGAGTTTGATAACGTGCTCCATCTATTTTCTGCAGCATTTCCACCCCAAATTAAGGTAGCTAAGTAAGGATTGTCAATAAACGGATTTCTGTTGCCTTGAGCATAAGTGTTTGATATGTTGCCGTGATAGTCATTTCTGTTGTCTTCTATAGTAGATACAGGGTCTTCTGTATTCCAATCTAATAAAAGGTTAATCATGTTTGAATCAACAATATTTGATGCACCAACAGCTACATATGTTGGTTTACATTGTGTTCCATATCTTAGATACATATACATTACAATTCTTGCAACATCGCCTTTCCATTCATCTCCAGGATACCAATTTCCAGATGTATTTTTAGCGTTTCCTGAACCATCAACATATTTCAGGTTTCCTCTATTTGAATTCATTTTCACATCTGAAGGCCTTAAATTATGAGCGTCTGCATAAGGTGGAACGTTGGTTGCTGTATTATCTAAACTAGGAACAGCTAAAGAATTTGCAAAAACATGTTCTCTATTCCAATCAGTTCCTTGATTTCCCCCATTTAAGTTTTTATTTCTGCTTCTATCGGTTATATAGTTACCATCATTATCATCATATCCGTAAATTAACAAAACATTTGCGCTGATAGATGGATCCTCATCCGTGATTTTATCAGCTTCCCAAACTCCTGGTGTGTAGGTAATGTAATTAACATGTTTTGAAGCGGTTTGAACTGCTAAATCATCAAATAAATTCAAACCACTTTTTGAAAAATCAACACCATTATAGTAAGATTGCAATTCAACTGGTGGCGTTAGTTGTGCAAAACAAAGTGAAGTAAAAAAAAGAAAAAGAAAGTAAAATTGTTTCATTATGTAATTATTGTTTTCGTTCTAAAAGAGCCATGTAAAATCCGTCAAAGCCGGACTTGTGAGCCAGTACTTTTTTGTCTGCTACAAAAGTAAATTTTTTTCCAAATTCTGACGTTAAAAATTTATCCACTTGTTTTTGATTTTCAGATGGTAATACAGAACAGGTTGCATAAACCAATTGTCCGCCAACTTTAACCATTTTGGAATATTGTTGTAAAATTTCTTGCTGAGTGCCTTTTATTTTTTCAATAAAATCAGGTTGTAATTTCCATTTAGCATCCGGATTTCTTCTTAATACACCCAAACCAGAGCAAGGGGCATCAATTAAAACCCTGTCTGCTTTATCAAATAATTTCTTGATTACTTTAGTTGAATCAATACCACGTGTTTCAATATTAAAAGCACCATTTCGTTTGGCACGTCTTTTTAATTCATGAAGTTTGTTTTCATAAATATCTAAAGCGATAATTTGTCCCTTATTTTCCATCAAGGAAGCAATATGAAGTGTTTTGCCTCCAGCTCCGGCACACGCATCAACTACTCGCATCCCTGGTTGCACATTCAAAAATTCAGCAACCAATTGAGAAGAGGCATCTTGTACTTCAAACAAACCATTTTTAAATTGTTCAGTTTGAAAAACGTTAACACGTTCTTTTAATTTTAAGGCATTTGGGTAATCCGGTAAAAAATCAGTTTCAATTTCTTGGTCAAAAAGTTCTTCTTGTAATTTTTCTTTAGTAGTTTTTAAAGTGTTAACACGAAGTATCACATCTGCTTGCTCATTGAGTGCAGAAATTTCTTTGGTCCAAACGGCCTTGCCCAATTCTTTTTCACCAAGTTCATCCATCCAATCTGGAATGGATTCTTTATATTTTCTGATTTTTGAGAGCTCATCAAACTTACCTTTTATTTTTCGGGTTGGTGTATTTTCAAAATAGGTCCAATCGGGTAATTTTATCCCTTTTAAAGTAGCCCAAACAGCAAACATACGCCAAAGATTATCTCTATCAAAAGGTTCTTTAACCTCAGCTATTTCAGCATATAAGCGTTTCCAACGGACAATATCATAAGTGGTTTCTGCTACAAAAGCTCTGTCTCGACTTCCCCAACGTTTGTCTCGCTTTAAAAGTTGTTGAATCACTTTATCTGCGTAGTTTCCTTCATTAAAGATTAAGGTCAATCCATCAATAACTGAAAAGCATAAATTTCTATGTAATCGCATGTTTATTTAATAAGAGTGCAAAGTTACATTTAATAGTTAATTAGTTTAATCGTTTGATAGTTATTTTGTTGTACTTCACTATTTTTATTGAAATTTAAATTCTAATGAAACAATTTTGCTTAATATTTTTTATTATCATGAATCTTTTTTCTTGTGAGAAAAAGGAAACCTTTATACCACGTAATTTTTCAGTTGTAGACATTGAGACTTTATATGAAGACACTTTACTGAGCGTTAGAGCCATTGAAATACTCAATGACAAAAGTTTAGCTTTTGCTGCTAATAATGGCGTTTTTGGGCTTTATAATCCAAATAAAGAGAGCTGGGTAACTTCAAAACAAGAATTTGATACTTTGAATTTGCATTTTAGAGCAGTTGCTCATACATCAAGTGATTTTTTTATGTTGAGTATTGAAAGTCCGGCTTTATTATATAAGACCGGGGATTCTGGAAAAATGCAACTGGTTTATAAAGAGGAGAATCAAAAATCATTTTATGATGCCATGCGTTTTTGGAATGACTTAGAGGGTATTGCAATTGGTGATCCAACGGAAGATTGTTTAAGTATTATTATAACAAGAGATGGTGGTAATACTTGGAAAAAAATGTCCTGTAGTGATTTGCCAAAAGCAAATGAAGGAGAAGCTGCCTTTGCTGCAAGTAATAGCAATATTGCCATAATTGGAGAGGAGACTTGGATTGCTAGCGGAGGAAAATCCAGCAGAGTATTATATTCGCCTAACAAAGGAAAAACATGGAAGGTTTTTAATACACCAATTGCTCAAGGCGTAGCGACAACTGGGATATTTTCAATTGATTTTTATGATGCGTTAACTGGTTTTGCTATTGGTGGTGATTATACCATGCCAGAAGACAATAAGAATAATAAAATTATTACTATTGATGGCGGTAAAACATGGCAGGTAGTAGCTCAAAATGAAAATCCAGATTATAGAAGTTGTGTTCAGTACATGCCTAACAGAGAAGGGAAGGAGCTGGTCGTTATTGGTTTTAACGGCATCGATTTTTCAAATGATGGTGGTTATCATTGGAAACATTTAAGTGATGAAGGATTTTATACGTTACGTTTCCTAAATGATTCTGTAGCATATGCTGCCGGAAGTGGCAGGATTTCCAAATTAGTATTTAAGGAATAAAAAAAGAGAAACTAAGGTTTCTCTTTTTTTATTAATCTTTAGGACCTCTATCAGGTCGCCGGTTTTTAAATTCTTCAAACATTTTATGTTTAAAATCATCTTCGGCTTTTTCGAGAAGAATTATCTTTTTTGCAGAAAGTATTTTTAATAAATCATCAATAAAGTTATTTTTCAGAGTTATCCTTTTTGTTTCAAAAGCGCGCATTTCTTTTAAAACAGTAATTGCTTCTTCTTCTTTAAGAATTTCAAAATTGATATTCTTTTTGCCTTCAAAAGATTGCCTTCTTAATTTAAAGTTCTCTTCTTCAAAAGCATTATAAATTGGCCAAAATTGCTGAGCTTCTTTTTCTGACAGATCTAATTTCTCTGTTAGATAAGCTATTTTTAATGTTTTTATTTTGTCTCTATTTCCTTGCGAAAAGGAGCATATTGAAAAACTTAGAATAAAGACAATGGTAGTTATTGTTTTCATTTTAGTTGTTGTTTGGGATTAATTCGTCTATGTCTAAATGCTCTAAAACATAATTTTCAAGAGATTCAGAACTTAAATTATTATTTACTGAAGTTATTTCAGATAAATCTTCATCACTAAATAAAGAGGCTATGTCACTTGTTTCTAGTCCTTCTGTTAATATGTAATTTTCAATTGAAGCCGTTTCTATGTTGTTAATATTCAAAGTCTCATTTTTATTAAAAGAAATATTATAAATAAGGATTAAACTGGCAGCAACTGCAGCAGCAAAAGCTATTTTTCTATAAGGGAAAAGATTAATGACTTTTGTTTTATTGTTGTTTTTTGAAGCTTCAAGAATTTTATTATCTAATGATTCAAAATAGTTTGATGGTAATTTAAAACCAGAACGAGATGCAGTTTCTTTAAGCTGTAATTCGCCTAAGAGATTATCTTCAAATTCATCAAAGTAACCTTTAGGTACCTTAAAACCATTTTCAATATTTTTTAAATTAATCTTTTTCATGTCTTATATAGGACTCCAATTTCTTTTAAAGGTTTAATTGTTAGTTAAATAGTCTTGTATTTTTTTTACTGCTATGTGATAGGATGCTTTAAGTGCCCCTTCACTGGTTTCAAGGATATCTGACATATCTTTAAACTTTAAATCTTCAAAATATTTCATATTAAACACCAGTTGTTGCTTTTGTGGTAATGTTGCTATAGCCTTTTGTAACTTTAATTGAATGGCTTCTCCTTCAAAATATACATCAGAAGCCAAATTATTTATGGCAATAGTCTGTGTTTCTTCGCTCGTGATTTGTAAACGCTTAGCATTTTTATTAATAAATGAAATAGCTTCATTGGTAGCTATTCTATACATCCAAGAGAACAATTTACTTTCTCCCTTAAAGTTACCAATATTTTTATAAACCTTAATAAAAGTATTTTGTAAAACATCATCAGCATCATCATGAGATTTTACAATGTTACGTATGTGCCAATACAACCGTTCCTTATAAAGAGAAACGAGTTCTTTGAAGGCGCTGTCTATATTGGTGTCAGATTTAAGTCTTTCTACTAACTCAGATTCTAGAATCACATTCGTGGTTTAGCTTTTAGACTGATGAAGATACTAAAAGTTTAAAATACTTTAATATATTACTTTTATAAGGATATTTGTCTATAATTATAAGTTATTGATAATCAAATAAATATAAAGCATAAATCCGATGAAACGTATTTAAAATACGATAAAATACATTTTTTTCTTGTCTAGTTCACTTTTATATATTACTTTTATCCTAACAAAATCTACTTATGTTGCTAGTCTGCCCCAAGTCTAGCGATAACAAAAAAAGGATAGAAGCCCAAATCTCTATCCTTTTTTACATTTATATAAGTTATATTTATTTACGCGAAGCTTTGCATATCTACAAGCCTTTTATAAATACCTTTTTTAATTATAAGTTCATCATGGGTTCCTTTTTCAACAATTTTACCTTTTTGAAGAACTACAATTTCATCTGCATTTTGAATAGTAGAAAGCCTGTGAGCAATCACAATGGATGTTCTGTTTTTCATCATATTTTCCAATGCAATTTGAACCAAACGTTCACTCTCAGTATCTAACGCTGAAGTAGCTTCATCTAAAATCATAATTGGAGGACTTTTCAATACTGCTCTGGCTATGCTTAATCGTTGTTTTTGACCACCAGAGAGTTTATTGCCTGAATCACCAATATTGGTATCAATACCTAAAGGTAGATCTTTAACAAATTCCCAGGCATTGGCTACTTTTAAGGCATCCATTATTTCTTGATCACTGGCACTGTCTTTTCCAAGTTTAAGATTGTTTTTAATGCTTTCATTAAAAAGAATGGCATCTTGGGTTACAATGCCAAGTTGCTTTCTTAATGATTTGGTGGTTAAATCTCTTATATCTATGCCATCAATTAAAATTTGACCTTCATTAACATCATAAAATCTAGTTATTAAGTTGGCAATTGTAGATTTGCCACTTCCAGATTGACCAACTAATGCGACGGTTTTTCCCTTCGGAATAATTAATGAAAAATCTTTTAAAACATATTCTTCATCATATTTAAATGAAATATTTTTAAATACTATTTCAGAATTAAATCCTTCTTTTATAACGGCATCCACTTTGTCAAGTAAAGGGTTTTCTGTGTCAATAATTTCTTGAATTCTTTCTGCAGCAGCACTCCCTTGTTTAATATTATATAGACCTCTAGAAATAGCTTTTGCAGGTGTTAAAATATTATAGGCTAACCCCATATAAACAAGGAATTTACTACCATCTAATGCAGAAGAACCACTACCGCTTAGCACTAAATTCCCTCCATACCACAAAAGGATAGCTATGACACAAATTCCCAAAAACTCACTGGCGGGCGATGCCAGATTTTGTCTGTTTAAAAGCTTATTTGCAAAATGATAAAATCGTGTGGTGGATTCCTGGAATTTTTCGTAGAATTTATCTTCGCCACTAAACCCTTTTATAATTCTTAATCCTGTTAAAGTTTCTTCTAAATTTGATAAAATCACGCCTTGTTCTTTTTGAACGCGATCTGATTTTCTTTTAAGACTTTTTCCTATTCTAGAAATAATAATACCCGTGACAGGAATAAATATAAAAACAAAGAAAGTTAGTTTGGAACTTAAATAAAACATAACAATTATAGTGAATATAATTGTTAAGGGCTCTCTTACAACAAGTTCTAAAACAGGTAAAAAGGAATATTCAACCATTGATACATCATTGGTAACTCTAGCCATGATATCACCTTTTCTTGTTTCAGAAAAATAGGAGAGTGGTAACTCCATAGTTTTTTTGTAAACGGCATTTCTTAAATCACGAATGACGCCATTACGTAAAAAAACAAGAAAATAATTAGCTAAATAGCCAAATATATTTTTCAATAAAAACATCAAAATAATCAAGCAAACCACAAAAATTAGGGCTTTGGAATTATCGCCACCAGTAAATTGATTCATTTGGTAGGATAAATAATCTTCAATGAAGTTGACTATTTTTGAAATACCATCATATTCTGGCTTTACTAAGATTGGCGCTTTATTTTGCTTGAAAATAACATCAAGCATAGGTTTTAAAGCAACGAATGATAAGGTGCCAAACAAGGCAAATAACATATTGCTTATTATATGACCAACTGCAAATCTTTTATAAGGTTTTGCATACCTTAAAATATTGAAAAAGTGATTCATTAATTAAGTTTCATGTCCTTTACAATCGCATCAATTTTAGCTTCTATTTGCTTAGTAGTTTTTTGAAATTCTGAAACACTATTTAATTTAGTGTTAGCACTGATGTAAAATTTTATTTTAGGCTCGGTTCCACTAGGTCTTAATGCTACTTGACTGCCATCTGCAGTATAATATATTAACACATTAGATTTTGGTATATTAATAGTGTCCTCTTTACCTGTAATCATGTTTTTACAAACAGATAGCTCGTAATCTTCAATTTTAACAACTTTAGAATCATTAATCTGAGTTAATGGATTATTTCGGGCATCAATCATCATTTGTTGAATTTCTTGAGCACCCTCAATTCCTTTTTTAGTCATTGATATCAATCGTTCTTTATAATAGCCATGCTGAACATA
Source organism: Flavobacteriales bacterium (assembly GCA_024643405.1). Lineage (GTDB taxonomy): Bacteria > Bacteroidota > Bacteroidia > Flavobacteriales > Flavobacteriaceae > Yeosuana. The sequence goes on from JAHENA010000002.1 coordinate 71,687, forward strand.
TAGTTCAATGAGTTCTTTGTATAATGTACTGCCTTTTGCTTTTGCTTGTGCAGCTAATTCACATGCTAATAATGTAGAAGTAACGGCATCTTTATCCCGTACAAAATCCCCAACCATAAAGCCAAAACTTTCTTCTCCGCCACCAATAAAATCAAGGGTTTTATAATCGTGTATTAATTTGGCAATCCATTTAAAACCTGTAAGAACAATTTTGCATTCCACATGATAGGCATTTGCCAATACACTCATCATAGGTGTTGAAACAATTGTTGAAGCTATAAATTCCTTGCCTTTTATTTTGCCTTCATTTTTCCATTGTTTTAAAAGAAAATCAGTCATCATTAACATGGTTTGATTTCCATTTAAAAGTTCTAGGTTGCCTTCAAGATTTCTAACGGCTACTCCAAGTCTGTCGCAATCAGGATCTGTGCCAATAACGATGTCTGCATTTACTTTATTAGCAAGTTCTAAAGCCATTTTTAAAGCGGCTGGTTCTTCAGGGTTTGGTGAAGCTACAGTAGGGAAATCTCCATTTGGCACTTCTTGTTCTTTTACAATATGTACATTTTTATAACCTGCACGTTTTAAAGTTTCAGGAACCAAAGTGATTGACGTACCGTGCAGTGATGTGAAAACAACAGTTAAATTATTTTTTGCTTTGACAGGCGTGTCAAAACTTCCATTTTTTAATGAAGCATTAATAAATACCTCATCAACATCCTTTCCTATATAATGAATTAAATTATTATGAGCCTTGAACTTAATATGGGAATATGGTGTGGCATTTATTTTATTCACAATAGCATCATCGTGAGGTGGTACTAGTTGTCCGCCATCTTGCCAATATACTTTGTAACCATTATATTCTGGTGGATTATGTGAGGCAGTTAAAACAATACCACATTGACAATTTAAGTGTTTTAAGGCGAATGATAATTCCGGAGTAGGGCGTAAATCTTCAAACAAAAAGACTTCGATACCGTTAGCTGAAAATACATCTGCAACCACTTTAGCCAGAGTTTTACTGTTATGTCTGCAGTCATAAGCAATAGCAACCTTTGGTGTTTGATTTGGAAAATACGCCCGCATGTAGTCGCTTAATCCTTGTGTACTTCTACCAAGTGTATACTTATTAATTCTATTGGTGCCAACACCCATGACACCACGCATACCACCGGTTCCAAATTCTAAGTCCTTATAAAAACTTTCTTGAATTTCCTGCGGGTTAAATGCGATACTGTTTTTTATGAAATCCTGTGTTTCAGCATCAAAGGTTGGTGTTAACCAAGTATTGATTCTTTCTAAAATTTTTGGTTCTATTTTAATCATTTCTTACTAAGTTTTAAACAAAAATACACAATTTGATAAATGATAAATTTAAATGTGATTTAATTTGACTTGAATTTAAGATAAATTCAACAAGTCTTTAACCATATATCTTTTTCTTTCAGGTTTGGTTCGAAGAATAATTTCTCCTAAAAATCCAGCTACAAAGAATTGAGTTCCTATAATCATGGTTGAAAGAGCGATATAAAATTGCGGACGTTCAGTTATTAATCTTCCTTGCGGCGTTAAAAAAAGTTTATCAATACCAAGGTATAAGGCAAACGCAAAACCAATTATAAACATGATTACGCCTAAGGAGCCAAATAAATGCATGGGTCTTTTTCCAAAACGTGATAAAAACCAAATAGTAATCAAATCTAAAAAACCATTGATAAACCGGTCCATCCCAAATTTTGTTTCACCATATTTTCGGGCCTGATGCTTTACTATTTTTTCACCTATTTCTGTAAATCCTGCATTTTTTGATAACACGGGAATATAACGGTGCATTTCACCATTCACGTCAATATTTTTAACGACTTCTAATCTAAAGGCTTTTAAACCACAATTAAAATCATGAAGTTTTACACCAGAGGTTTTTCTTGCAGCCCAATTAAATAATTTTGAAGGTAAATTTTTGGAAATAATAGAATCATAACGTTTCTTCTTCCAACCAGAAACCAAATCATATCCGTCATTCACAATCATGTTATAAAGCTCAGGGATTTCATCTGGGTTATCTTGTAAATCAGCATCCATTGTGATGACTACATCTCCTTGGGCCAATTCAAATCCGGCATGCAGAGCTTGAGATTTTCCAAAATTTTTCAAAAAGCGAATGCCTTTAACTTGCTTGTCTTTGGAGGATAATGCGTTAATTGTTTTCCATGAATCATCTGTGCTGCCGTCATCAATGAAGATGATTTCATATGAAAAACGATTGGATTGCATAACTTTTGCAATCCAATCATATAATTCTTTTAAAGATTCTTGTTCGTTAAGTAGTGGTATGACTACGGTTATGTCCATGTATTATTCTTCTCTTTTCATTATTAATCCACCAATAAGTGAATAAATTAATCCAAAAATAGCGCTCATGGCAATCATAAAGGCTCCAGAAATTGCAGGGTTAGAAAACATTTCAACAAATTTCATGCTTTGATCAACTATTTCTTCTGTCATTTTAGGATTTTCTAACATTTTATCTCTTGCTACTTCCATCATCTGAGACATAAACTCAGGGTCAATTAAATAATTGAATATCATGGAATAAATAGTAATAACAATAGCGCTAAAAACCCCAATTAGAACACCTATTTTTAAGGCTTGACTTAAAGATAAAACATTCAGATTTTGCTTTTTAAACTGACTTATTGCATATAAAATAATGATAGGAAATGCTACATAATAAATCCAGTTTGGCCATTGAGCACCTTCTAAAGCCAATCCTGTTACGTACGTAATAACTGAAATCAAAATCATAATTAGTCCTAATATGATTCCGTAATTCATTGCAAATTTTCCTAATGTTAGTTTTTTTGGTTCCATTTTTTTGATTTAAATTAGTTGCTTAGTTGGTAAACAAAGATAAGAAAACGTTACATAAAGGCATAAAATAAAAAATATTAAAAAATATTGTTCATTTGAAAAAATAGCTTAAATTTGCACTTCCAAAATTGAAAAGATTAAAAGCGTAAAGCGATGAAAAAAGGTATACACCCAGAAAATTATAGATTAGTAGCGTTTAAGGACATGTCAAATGACGATGTGTTTTTAACAAAATCTACTGCAGTGACAAGTGAAACTTTAGAAGTTGATGGTGTTGAATATCCTGTTGTGAAAATGGAGATTTCAAGAACATCTCACCCTTATTACACAGGTAAATCTAAATTGGTTGATACTGCTGGTCGTATTGATAAGTTTAAAAATAAATATGCTAAGTTTAGTAAGTAAGCTTCATTTATAATATAATTTAAGGCCTTTCAAATATTGAAAGGCTTTTTTATTTTCTACAATTGCATTACATTTGAAGATATCATAAATGGTTATAAACTACTGAACGTTATTAACTTTTAAACTTCAAATTTCACATGAACTATATTCTTTTTGATGGCCCATTTCGAAATAATTTATTGCCATTTACCTATACAAGACCTGTTGCGGATATTAGAGTTGGAATTTTAACTATTCGCGAAAAATGGGAAACTTATTTAGATTCTACTACTACAACTGTGACGGAGGATTATTTGTCTGAAAAGTATCCAATGGTGGAAATGGAAGAGAATATTATGATTAACGCGTCGTATCTACCAAATTTTGAATTGGTCGAGATGATAAAAAATATGGAGAAAAATCAGGCCATTTTTAAAGATGAAGATATTATTGCGTTTTATACAAAGGAAGCGCAAGAAGATATTGATTTTTCTACTTATGAGGCTTTAGAATTTAATGACGATATATTACGAATTGAAAATACCTGGGATATTTTCTCCAAGAATGGAGAAGCTATTCAAGAAGATTTTAATTTAATCACAAAAAACCGAAAGTCGAAGCCAATTCCATCAAGCAATAATGTGATTGCCCCAGAAAATATCTTTATTGAAGAAGGTGCAACTCTTGAATTCACAACCTTAAATGCTTCAAATGGTCCCATTTATATTGGGAAAAATACTGAGATCATGGAAGGTTCGTTAATCCGTGGGCCGCTGGCATTATGTGAAGGTGCCTCCATAAAATTAGGAGCTAAAATTTATGGTCCAACCACTATTGGTCCTTTTAGTAAAGTTGGAGGAGAAGTAAATAACTCTGTCTTGTTTGCTTTTTCGAACAAAGGGCATGATGGCTTTTTAGGCAATTCTGTCATAGGGGAATGGTGTAATCTTGGAGCCGATACTAATAATTCCAATCTAAAAAATAATTATGCCGAGGTAAGATTATGGGACTATCAAACAACGAGTTTTGCAAGAACAGGGCTCCAATTTTGTGGTCTTATGATGGGTGATCATAGTAAGTGTGGTATTAACACCATGTTTAATACAGGAACCGTTGTGGGTGTGAGTTCTAATATTTTTGGAAGTGGATTTCCAAGAAATTTTGTGCCTAGTTTTTCTTGGGGTGGTCATAGTGGCTTTACAACATATTTAGCATCAAAAGCCTTTGAGGTTGCTAAAGTGGTTATGGCTAGACGGCATATAGAATTTAGCGAACAGGATGCTGCTATTTTATTACATGTCTTTGAAGAAACTAAGAAGTTTAGAAGAGAATAAATTTCTTTTAGTAACTTTAATTTAATTTATTTAGAGTTATGAAAGAATATTTGTGCTTTTTAGGTTGTTTTTTGAGTCTTTTTTCATTCTCTCAATCTGAACAATTTACCATTAATAATATAGATATGAACAATGATAAACCGCATTTTGGTTTATCTGTTACAGCAGATAATAATATTTTATTTGCGTCTTATTTGTTAAATAAAAATGGAAAGATAAAATCTTATTTAGGAAACGGGACTTTAATTATTTACATAGGTATGAAATCTGAAAATGGAAATATTGAGAATATTGAGCCATTACTGATTGATTCAAAAGAAGATATTTTTCATATTACAAGCGCTTGTATTTCAAATGATGCAAAAACATTATATGTTACAACAAATTATACTAACCGTAAGAACAGACCTAAAGAAGATTTTAAAGAGACCAATTTCCATATAGAAGCGGCTGAATATATAAGTGGTATTGGTTGGACTAATTTTAAAGTGCTGCCATTTTGTAAACCACGCTATTCTTATGCGCACCCTTCCATAAGTAAAGATGGAAAGACCCTATATTTTACAGCCAATATTAGAAGTGGTAAAGAAACAACTAAAGGGACATCAGATATTTTTAAAGTGAATATACTCAGGGATAACACTTATAGTGAACCAAAAAATTTAGGATCACAAGTAAATTCATATAGTGGTGAAATGTTTCCTTTTATCAGTGATGACAATACTTTATATTTTACATCAAATAGGCCAAATGGAACGGGTGGCTATGATATTTATAAAAGTATTATGAACAAAAAGGGACTGTTTGATAAAGCTGAATTGTTGCCAGAACCTGTGAACAGTAAGGATGATGATCTTTCTTTTATTATGGAGTCTAATGGAAAATCCGGTTATTTTTCTTCAAAACGAGCTGAAGGAAAAGGAGAGGATGACATTTACTATTTTACAATTAATTAGTTTTTTTGACCCTTTTTAAATCCAATAAATTGATGGGGTTAATTCCTAATCCACTGACATTTTTTCTTGTAAACCTAACAACCTCATCATAAAATAATGGTACGACTGGTGCTTTTTGCATGACTAATGAATCCATTTTAGAATAGAGCATTTCTCTTTTTTTGGTATTTGTTTCTGTAAATGACTGTTCAAACCAAGTATCAAACAACTCATTTTTAAAATGGCTATAATTGGGTCCGTTAGGCGCAAAGTTTTTACTGTAATATAGTGATAAATAGTTTTCAGCATCCGGGTAATCTGCAACCCAGCTTGCTCTAAAAAGATTCAATTTACCATTGGCTTTAGCATCTTTTAAAGTAGCTGCAGGAATGACATCAATATTAACCGTTAAACCAGTTTTTTGAAGTTCTTTTTGAATGTATTCACAAAAACTTAAATAATTACTCGTTGTTGTAATACTGATTTCTGGATTTTCTATGCCCGTTTCTGATTTAAATTGAGAAACCAAACTTTTAGCTTTTTCTGGCTGGTAATTAAACCCAATAGTTTCATTATAACCGGGCATTCCTTTTGGTATAAAACCACCATTTGCAGGAATGCCAATGCCATTTCGTAAATAAATCATCATTTTTTCACGGTCAAAACCATAGTTGACGGCTTTTCTTATGAGCTCTGATTGAATTTCTGTAACGTTTGAATCCATATAAAAAGCCAAATATTCTGTATTTAAATAAGGACCACGAATCATATTAACTTGATTTTTATAAATGTCACGCAGTTGACCATTGGCTGTTAATACTTCATCTTTATACGAGGCGTCCAGACCAGAAACAAAATCAATATTACCTTGTGCAAACTGTAAAAATTCACTCTGTTTGTCTGGTAAAAATGTGATAGCGACTGCTTCTAAATAGGGCAGTTTTTCACCGTTTAAATCTTTCTCAAAATAATTTTTATTTTTTCTAAATACCAGTTTTATGTTTTCTTCCCATCGTTTATATATAAAGGGACCTGTGCCAATAGGATGGGATCTAAAATCATTGCCATAATACGTGACAATTTCTTTGGGAACAACACTGCAATACTTCATGGTTAATAATCCCAAAAAGGCAGGAAAAGGTTGATTTAATTGAATTTGAAAAGTCGAATCGTTTATCGCCTGAAACTTATCAACTTTGCTTAATACCCAACTTCCCGGAGATGCGAGTTGTTTATCTAATAATCTGTTTAAGCTGTATTCAAAATCCTGAGCTATAACTATTCTAGTTGAATCTTTTCCAAACAAAGCGTCTTTATGAAAATGGACATCATTGCGTAAAGTAAAAGTATAAGTTAGTGCGTCCTCAGAAATGTTCCAATTTTTTGAAATACACGGGATGACATTCAAATGGTCATCCATTTGAACTAACCCATTAAACAATTGATTAGTTCCCCATATATCCGCTATATCTTTTGAAAAGGCAGGGTCAAGCGAGCCAATATTTTTATGTTCATTATATCTAAAAACAAGATTGTCATTGATTTTTTTTTGAGAATTACTACAAGAAAAAAAACCGGTGATGACAATGAATAAGATAAAATATGTTCTCAAAATGGTATTGTGAATTTGCTTTTGACTAAAGTTTTTGAAATTAAAGAATACCAAAAATAAAGTTTTTATTATTTATTCTGAACTATTTAAATAATTAAGTATTTTTTTATAAAATTGTGGGATAAGTATCGTATTGTTATTTTGGAAAAATTATCAGATGAACATCTAAATCATCCAGAAAATGTACTTTTTGGCTTTTGGCATTAGTATGTAATATTTTAAAACGCTCTTTTTTTATTACATTTGCACGTTTTTAATTTCCATATGAATTTACGAAAAAAGGTAGCCTTTTATACGCTTGGTTGTAAACTTAATTTTTCTGAAACTTCTACAATCGCCAGAAGTTTTAATGAAGAAGGATTTGATCGTGTTGATTTTTCGGAAAATGCTGATATCTATGTAATTAATACATGTTCAGTCACTGAAAATGCTGATAAACGATTTAAAACTATAGTTGGGCAAGCCCAAAAAGCGAACCCTAATGCGTTTGTTGCTGCCATAGGATGTTATGCGCAATTGAAACCACAGCAGTTGGCAGATGTTAATGGTGTGGATTTGGTTTTAGGAGCTACCGAAAAGTTTAAGATTACTGATTATTTGAATGATTTGTCAAAAAACGATTTTGGAGAAGTACATTCCTGTGAAATTGAAGAAGCTGATTTTTATGTCGGATCGTATTCAATAGGCGACAGAACCAGAGCTTTTTTAAAAGTTCAGGATGGTTGTGACTATAAATGTACTTATTGCACCATTCCTTTAGCGAGAGGAATTTCAAGAAGTGATGCCTTAAAAAATGTATTAAAAAATGCCCGCGAAATTTCATTACAAAATATTAAAGAAATTGTATTAACCGGCGTTAATATTGGTGATTATGGTAAAGGGGAGTTTGGAAATAAAACGCATGAGCACACGTTTTTAGATTTAGTTACTGAATTAGATAAAATAGAAGGGATTGAGAGATTAAGAATTTCATCTATTGAACCTAATCTTTTAAAAAATGAAACCATTGATTTAGTTTCGAAATCACGAGCTTTTGTCCCACATTTTCATATTCCTTTACAATCAGGAAGTAATGAGATTTTAAAAAAAATGAAACGGCGTTATTTACGCGAAATATATGTTGACAGAGTAAAGAAAATAAAAGAAGTGCTTCCTCATGCCTGTATTGGAGTAGATGTCATTGTAGGATTTCCAGGAGAAACCGATTCACATTTTTTAGAGACTTATAATTTTTTAAATGAATTAGAGATTTCTTATTTACATGTTTTTACTTATTCGGAAAGAGATAACACGGAGGCGGCAGAAATGGATGAGATTGTTCCTATGAATGTGAGAAATAAGCGAAGTAAAATGTTACGAGGTTTATCTGTTAAAAAGCGCAGAGCATTTTATGAAAGTCAGATTGGGACAAGTCGCACGGTATTATTTGAAAGTGAAAATAAAGAGGGCTATATATATGGATTTACTGAGAATTATGTGAAAGTAAAAACACCATGGAACCCCGAACTTGTTAATACACTTCATGATATAAAGTTGGTAAAAATTGACGAAGATGGCGCTGTGAGATTTGATTTCAAGGAAGCTTTTTCAAAACAAAAAATATCTTAAGTTATAAGTCAACCCTTTTTTTAGCTCTTAGTCTAAATTTTTACTATCATTAAATTCTAATTATTTAGTTTTAAAATCTTCTAAGATCCCAAATCATGAAAAGAATTCTTGTTATTTTAACGTTTTCATTTTTTTGGTTATTTGCTTGTTCAAGTGATGATTCAAATTTGACATCTATAGAGGGTATTTGGAAACTGGTTGCTTATAATGTTGGGGAGGGCTTTGATATAAATAATGATGGCATTAAAAGTATTAACCTTTTAGAGGAAATAGGATGTACTAACAATGAAGAATTGTTATTTGAATCAACCGGTGTGGTGTATACTAATGCTTCATTTAATCCAGGAATTAAAATTTATATAGTGAATGAGGAGACAAACGCATATGCTTTTAATATAGTATGTGATACAGAAGGAGTGATAAGTTTTGCCTCCAATTATATTCAAAAAGAGAATACAATTGCGTTTAATAACCATAATGCCGTAATTTCAAATAATCAATTATACATTGTATTTCAAGATGCGATTGGAATCTATAATTCTGATTTCACTAAAGTTTTAAGAAGAGTAGACTTGACATTAGTGTATTCCAAACAATAAAATGAATAAATTAAAAAAGCCTAAAACTTTAGTTTTGGGCTTTTTATTATAATATTTTAAATAATTTAAAGTCTTAATCCTACAGGAAGCATTCGTTTATACTTTCTATTTCTTCTTACAAATTTGGCAATATCGGGACTTGTTGGTACAATACTCAAATTGCGTTCATCAATCTGTTCAAAAACAGCAGACAAAAATTCAGTTCTGAAATTTTCATCCGTAATACCCTCTGGGATAACAAGTTTCGTTAAAAATATCTTTCGATCTTGCAGAGAATATTCAATTTTGGCTAAATGATCATCAATTTTTATTTCAAATTGACGTAAGAAATCATTGTCTATTAATTCTGCTGCATCTATCATGGTAAAAAGTTTTATTTCTAAAGAATCTTTAATAGTGAGAACTATTTTCTATAGTTTTGTGATGCAAATTTACAAAAAAAATACTTAATAATAGGATAATTTAAGGTTAAAACCTTATGAATCAAGATATAATACACGTATATTTTATGCCAGGAATGGCAGCCAGTTCAAAAATATTTGAATACATAGAACTGCCGGAAAATCAGTTTCAAATGCATTATTTAGAATGGCTTATACCGTCTGAGAATGAATTGATTAGTGAATATGCGAAACGAATGTCAGAATTAATTGAATACAAAAAATGTGTTTTATTGGGTGTTTCATTCGGGGGTGTTTTGGTTCAGGAAATGAGTAAATATTTAAATGTTCAGAAAGTAATTATTGTTTCAAGTGTAAAATCTAAGAGTGAATTGCCTAAAAAAATGCTTCTTGCTAAAGCTACTAAAGCTTATAAATTATTACCAGTTCAGTTAGTAAGTAACATAGATTTATTTTCTAAATATATGTTTGGTAATAATATTACTAAAAGAATAGAATTGTATAAAAAATATTTATCCGTAAATGATAGAAACTATTTGAATTGGGCTATAGAAAATATGGTCTGTTGGAATCAGGATGTAGACCTTCCCAATATTATTCATATTCATGGTGATAGTGATGCCGTATTTCCAATTAAAAATATAAATACATGTATTATTGTTAAAAATGGAACGCATGTTATGATATTGAATAAGTATAAATGGTTTAATGAACATTTGCCTCAACTAATATTAGCTTAGTATAGAGACAGATACAATTATTTTTATAATTTTACAAAAAAATAAAAAATGAAAAATATATTAGCAATTATAGGGTTATTTAGCTTATGTGGGCTATTTATTTATGCGCTACAAGATGCTCAAACTGATGAGAATTTTGAAAAAAGATTAATCAATGATTATAATGTTTATGCCTTGCAGGTTCCAAATAATTTAGATTTTGCTGGTGAACCAATGCCATTAAAGGATCCAGAAGTTTTTGAGCGTATGGATAGAGAATTATTAGTTAATACTTATTGGCAATCTAATGGTTTATTAATGTTCAAAAGAGCTAAAAAGTATTTTCCTATTATAGAGCCTATTTTAAAAAAGCATGGAATTCCAGATGATTTTAAATATTTAGCCGTCATTGAAAGTGGATTGACAAATGCGGTTTCAAGTGCAAAAGCAACTGGTGTATGGCAAATTATGCAAGCAACTGCTAAAGAAAACGGTTTAGAAGTTAATGATAATGTTGATGAGCGTTATCATTTAGAGAAATCGACTGAGGTGGCTTGTAAATACTTATTGAAATCTAAAGAAAAGTTAGGTTCCTGGACACTGGCAGCGGCAGCTTATAACGCAGGTGATGCTGGAGTTTCAAGAAGATTGCAAGAGCAAAATGTATCTAATTATTATGATTTGTTATTAGGTGAAGAAACAGGTAGATATGTATTTAGAATTGTGGCTCTAAAAGAAATATTAAAGCATCCAGATATTTATGGGTTTAATTTTAGAGAGAAAGATTTGTATTCTCAAATACCAACCTATAAGGTTGTCGTTGATACAACGGTTGCGGATTTTGCTAAATTTGCCGAAGGATTTGGTATAAATTATAAAATTTTAAAGGTTCATAACCCGTGGTTAAGAGACAGATTCCTTAATAATAAATCAGGAAAGAAATATATAATTGATATTCCAAAGAAGGGATATTATGATAAAGTACAGTAGTAATAGTGTTAAAAAAGGAGAAGTTTAGCTTCTCCTTTTTTGTTGTCTTATAGAACCACCCGCTCCAAAATGCTGATTAGGCATTTGAGCACGTTTCATATTTTCTTTCATCATCTTTATTTGCTCAGTTAACATACCTTGCTTGTCAAGTTTTTGAGCTTCAGATAGTAATTTAGCTGCTTCTTGTTTTCTGCGTTTAGAAAAGGCGATTCCGGATAAATTTAATTTAGCCATCGCTAAATCGTGATTCATAGATAACCCTAAAGAAATGGCATTTTTAAAGTATTTTTCAGCCTCGTTCATATTGGTTTGAGAAACCATAATACCATGAAGGTAGTTATAATAGCCTTGTTGTTTTTTTACGAGTGCTGATTGTGGATTTTTAATCTTGCTAAGCCATTTAGTAGCGCCTTCAAAATCTTGTTTTCTTAACCTCAAAAATGCCAAAAGAATAAATTCATTTTTAAAGTATAAAAAAACAAATACGCCTGATAACAGTATGAGCATGATACCATTTCCAATATTATTTTCTGTAAATTGATACACTGCATATGCGAAAATGCCGACTGCAATAATAAGTTTTATAATTTTATTATACATTTTTGTTCTAAATAAAGGTGTTAAAGATACATTTGACAGTATATTTTGTATCTATAATATAGACTACAAAGAAACTAAATTTTTATGAAAAGGACCTAATTGAGATATAACAAAAATAAACTGTTTAAACGAGTTGTATCATTTAATTAGGTCATAATTTTTAATATTTATTGAATTAATAAATATTTTTAAAATAAGGTTTGTCAAAGTAAAAACTCTTTGTATATTTGCGCTCGGTTTTGGGTAACCCTTAAACTTTAAAAAATAAACACATTTTTCAGATTTAAAGATACTAGACAATGAGTAAAAGAACGTTTCAGCCATCAAAAAGAAAGAGAAGAAACAAACATGGTTTCAGAGAAAGAATGGCTTCTGCTAATGGTAGAAAAGTATTAGCTAGAAGAAGAGCTAAAGGAAGAAAAAAATTGTCTGTATCGTCTGACGCTAGACATAAAAAATAATGATATACATCATTGCTTATAAATTAAAGGTGTTGCTTAGGTGTAACGCCTTTTTTTATATCTTAAAACGAAATTTTTATTAAACTAGATAATACCAAAAGTTAAAATGCCAAAAAATTCTAAACTTAAATCTATATTAATTATTGGTTCAGGGCCTATTGTTATTGGGCAAGCATGTGAGTTTGATTACTCCGGTTCACAAGCTTTAAGGTCTTTAAGAGAGGATGGAATTGAAACAGTTCTTATCAATTCAAATCCGGCGACAATTATGACAGATCCTTCAATGGCAGATCATATTTATTTGTTGCCTTTAACAACCAAATCATTAATAAAAATTTTAAAAGAACATCCACAAATTGATGCCGTATTACCTACCATGGGTGGTCAAACGGCATTAAATTTATGTATTGAGGCTGACGAAAAGGGTATTTGGAAAGATTTTGGAGTTGAAATTATTGGTGTTGATATTGATGCCATCAATATTACAGAAGATAGAGAGAAATTTAGAGAGTTGATGCTTAAAATAGGGATTCCTATGGCACCACAGGCTACTGCAACCTCTTATTTAAAGGGTAAAGAAATAGCTCAAGAATTTGGTTTCCCTTTAGTAATTAGGGCATCATTTACACTGGGTGGAGCAGGTGCATCATTTGTACATGAAGAAAAAGATTTTGACGAATTATTAACCCATGGTTTGGAAGTATCTCCAATTCATGAAGTTATGATTGATAAGGCACTTATTGGCTGGAAAGAGTATGAATTAGAGCTTCTTAGAGATGCAAATGATAACGTGGTTATCATTTGTTCTATTGAAAACATGGATCCTATGGGTATTCATACAGGAGATTCTATTACGGTTGCTCCAGCCATGACCTTAAGTGATAGAACTTACCAAAAAATGCGTGATATGGCTATCCATATGATGCGGAGTATTGGTGATTTTGCAGGTGGATGTAACGTTCAGTTTGCAGTAAGTCCTGATGAGAATGAAGATATTATTGCCATAGAAATTAATCCACGCGTATCACGCTCTTCTGCATTAGCAAGTAAAGCAACGGGATATCCTATTGCAAAAATAGCCGCTAAATTGGCTATAGGCTACCACTTAGATGAATTGCAGAATCAAATTACAAAATCTACTTCTGCATTATTTGAGCCAACTTTAGATTATGTGATTGTTAAAATACCTCGTTGGAATTTTGATAAATTTGAAGGAAGTAACCGTACCTTAGGTTTACAAATGAAATCTGTTGGTGAAGTGATGGGTATTGGCCGTTCCTTTCAAGAAGCTTTACACAAAGCGACGCAATCACTTGAAATTAAGCGAAATGGACTAGGGGCTGATGGAAAGGAAAATAAGAATTATGAGGAAATCATAGAAAAATTGACTTATGCTTCATGGGATAGAGTTTTTATCATTTATGATGCGATTGCTTTAGGAATTCCTTTGAGCAGAATTCATGAAATCACAAAAATTGACATGTGGTTTTTAAAACAATATGAAGAATTATTTCTGCTTCAAAAGGAAATTTCCACTTATAAAATTGATACTATTCAAAAGGATTTATTGCTTGAAGCAAAGCAAAAAGGATATGGTGACAGACAAATTGCCCATATGCTGGGTTGTTTAGAAAGTCAGGTATATAACAAACGTGAAGAATTTGGGGTCAACAGAGTTTATAAACTGGTTGATACCTGTGCAGCAGAATTTAAGGCTCAAACCCCTTACTACTATTCTACTTTTGAAAGTGATATGCAATTAGCTGGTGGCGAGCGTTTTTCTCATAATGAAAGTATTGTTACAGATAAGAAGAAAATAATTGTTTTAGGTTCTGGTCCAAATAGAATTGGACAAGGAATAGAATTTGACTATTGTTGTGTTCATGGTGTTTTAGCAGCTGCGGAATGTGGTTATGAAACCATTATGATCAACTGTAATCCAGAAACGGTATCTACTGATTTTGACACTGCAGATAAATTATATTTTGAGCCTGTTTTCTGGGAGCATATTTATGATATTATAAAACACGAAAAGCCAGAAGGAGTTATTGTTCAGTTAGGTGGACAAACGGCCTTAAAACTGGCAGAGAAATTGTCTAGATATGGTATTAAAATCATAGGAACCAGTTTTGAATCGCTTGACTTGGCTGAAGACAGAGGTCTTTTTTCTAACTTGTTAAAAGAAAATAATATTCCATATCCTGAGTTTGATATAGCAACTACGGCAGATGAGGCAGCTGCCATTGCCGATGTGTTAGATTTTCCAATTTTGGTGAGGCCATCTTATGTACTTGGGGGGCAAGGCATGAAAATTGTGATTAACAAAAAGGAATTGGAAGAGCATGTAGTTGGTTTATTAAGAGTTATGCCTGGTAATCAGTTGCTTTTAGACCATTACTTAGAAGGTGCAATTGAAGCAGAAGCTGATGCTATTTGTGACGGCGAAGATGTTTATATCATAGGAATTATGGAACATATTGAACCTTGTGGTATTCATTCAGGTGATAGTAATGCTATGTTACCCCCATTCAATCTTGGTGATTTAGTCATGCAACAAATAAAAGATCATACCGTAAAAATTGCAAAAGCTCTCAATACTGTTGGATTAATAAATATTCAGTTTGCCATTAAAGATGACATGGTTTATATCATTGAAGCAAATCCGAGAGCATCGAGAACGGTTCCTTTTATTGCTAAGGCTTATGGAGAACCTTATGTGAACTATGCTACAAAAGTAATGTTAGGTGAAAAGAAAGTGAAAGATTTTAATTTTAATCCTCATTTAGAGGGTTATGCTATTAAGCAACCAGTATTTTCGTTTAACAAGTTCCCAAATGTCAATAAAAAGTTAGGGCCAGAAATGAAAAGTACTGGAGAAAGCATATTATTCATAGATAGTCTAAAAGATGATCAGTTTTATGAATTATATTCTAGAAGAAAAATGTATTTAAATAAATAGAATAAAAAAAGCCGCTCAAAGCGGCTTTTTTTATGACTATAAATCCAGTTTTGCATTTTGCGTTTTAATAAGATCAAGGTGCTCCTCCAAATGAAATTCAGACGCCTTAAATCTATTGCTTCTATGTTTCGCCTGTTCTTGGCGTTCAATACTACGAGCAAACCGCCGTACACTGTCTTTATTAGTTAATATCAACCCGGGAACGGGCGCATTATGGCCTTTTTCATCCTTGGCAACCATAGTAAAATAAGATGAATTGCAATGTTTTTTTTCTCCTGTTTGAATATTTTCAGACTCCACTCTCACACCAATAACCATGGAGGTTCTACCAGTATAATTTACAGAAGCTTTTAATGTAATAAGTTCTCCAACCTCAATAGGATTTAAAAAATCGACTTTATTTACAGAAGCGGTAACACAGTAATTTCTGGAATGTTTGGAGGCACATGCAAAAGCAATTTGATCCATTAGTCCTAAAATAAATCCACCATGAATTTTACCACTAAAATTAGAGTGTGAAGGAAGCATTAATTGGGTTAAAGTAATCCTTGATTCTTTGATATCTTTAAACATAGGAAGTGATTAATTTTGTACTTCAACTTTTGTGATAAAATATTTGGTATCTCCTAACCAAAATAATTTTTTATAGCGTTCAAAATAGTGAAGTTTAACCATTTTACCCTGATAGTTATTTAAGTCTTCAATTACCTGTTTTTCTTTATCTTCAACAGAAAATATAAATGTCTGAGCTTCAGAAACACCTTGACTTATTTCACCTTCCCAGGTTTTAAAGACAACACCTTTATGACTGAATTTAATCAATTCACCTGCTCTTACGCCATCGCTATAGCTGATAAAATAAAGAAAACATAAGTACATTATTATAGCGATAATTATACCAACTCCAATTTTTATTAGAACTTTCATGATTTATAAATTTAATCTATTTCTTCTTCTTCCGCACGTTTAATGATAGCTTCAGGAAGTGCTTTTTTAGCTTTTGCCCCCATTTTTTTAAGTTTTTCAACGCTATTAATAAGGTTTCCTTTACCTTCAAAAAGTTTATTCATGGCGGCGTTGTAATCAGTTTTAGTAGCGTCGATTTTTTTGCCAACTCCAATTAAATCAGCCATGAGTCCTTCAAATTTATCATACAATGCCCCTGCTTGTCTGGCTATTTCAATAGCATTTTGTTGCTGTTTTTCATTGTTCCACATACTGTCAATGGTACGTAAGGTAGCTAATAGAGTAGAAGGCGTTACAATCACTATATTTTTTTCAAATGCTCTGTTATAAATACTATTGTCTTCATTAACTACAATGGCAAATGCCGGTTCAATAGGAATAAACATTAGGACAAAATCAGGGGATTCTATATCATATAAATCCTGATAATTTTTTTCGGAAAGCTGGTCTACATGCTTTCTGATAGAATTGACATGTGCTTTTAAAAAGGGTGATTTATCTTCGTCTTCAGCATTAACAAAGCGTTCATAATCTGTTAATGATACTTTAGAGTCAATGATCATTTTTTTCTGATCAGGTAAATGTAAAACCACATCTGGTAAAACCCGTGAACCATCGGGTAGTGAAAAACTCTGTTGAACAAAATACTCTCTATCTTTTTCTAACCCCGATTTTTCTAAAACCCGTTCTAAAACCAATTCGCCCCAATTACCCTGCATTTTACTGTCACCTTTTAAGGCTCTGGTAAGATTTGTGGTTTCTTTGGTCATTTGTTGATTGAGATCTTTTAAACCTAAAAGCTGCTCCTTTAAAGCAGAATGCATACTAATACTTTCCTTTTGGGTGAGGTCAACTTTTTCTTCAAAGGTTTTTATTTTGTCTTGTAATGGGGTTAAGATATTTTTGATATTCTCTTTATTCTGAAGAGTGAATTTTTCAGATTTTTCATCTAAAATTTTGGTGGCTAACAGTTCAAAGTCTTTTCGCAACTGTTCTTGTCTTAATTCAATTTCTTCATCTCGTTTTAAATTAAGCTGCTGTAAATTTTCAAATTCAGTATTTCTTATGGCAAGTTCAGAGGTCAATAATTCTTTTTCACGACGAATCTCTTCACGGCTTTGTTCAAGTTTGTTTAAATTTTGCTTAAGCTCTTCATTCGCTAAATGCGTTTGATTTAAGCGTTCTTCTAAAGAACTTTGTTCACTTTTACTTTTAAGCTTACTAAAATAGGTGCCTAAAAAGAATCCTAAAACAGCAAAAATTAAAACGGCAAAAAATTGAATAATGAAGTCAGACATAAATAAGCATGAATTTTACCAAAGATAATTTTTTTAGTTTGAAGTATAAAGTTTTTAAAGCTGTAAACAGAACCGGTTGAATTTTATTTAATGACTCTGAAACTTCCTGTTTTTTCATCAAAACCTATTAAATCTTTTGGAAATAAATTATTAAAAATACCTTTTGAAATCAAATGGCATGGTTGGTCTGAAATAACCTGATCAGAAGTCATTACAATTATAGTGTCACATAATTGTATGGCTAAATCTATTTCATGTGAAGAAAACAAAATGGTCTTTTTTGTTTCCTGAGCTAACTTTTGTAATAATTTTAAAATGTAAGCTTTATGATACATATCCAGATGCGTAGTAGGTTCATCTAAAATAATCAGATCGGTATCTTGTGCTAAAGCGCGGGCAATCATTGCTTTTTGTAACTGCCCATCACTTAATTCATAGCAATTTTTGTTTTTTAATTTTTCAATATTAGTGAGCCCTAACGCTTCATTTACTTTTTTCATGTCTTCCTTAGTTAATGAACCAACCCAATTAGTGTAGGGTTGTCTTCCTAAGGCAACAAGCTCATAAACTGTTAAGTTTTTAGAAGGCATCGTTTCTGTTAAAACCAGACTCAATACTTTAGCTAAATCAATAGCCTGATAATCATTCATGTTTTTTCCATTGATCTGAATGCTACCCAAAAGTGGTTTTTGAACATTAGTTAAAGTTCGTAAAAGTGTTGATTTCCCTATACCGTTGGCCCCAATTAACCCAATAAGTTCCCCTTGATGTAAGTTGATATTAATATCAGAAGCGATGACAGTTTTTTCTTTTTTAGAAGAATAACCAATGGATAACCCTACTGTATTTAAAATGATATGTTTTTGAATATGTTTCATTCGTATAATCTAAAAAATCATTTTACGTTTTCTTACTAATAACCAAATAACTACGGGTGCTCCAATTAAAGACGTTATGGCGTTAATTGGTAAAGTATAATCACTATTAGGGACTTGGGCAATGCTATCACAAATTAGCATGACCATGGCTCCGAACAAAAATACAGCAGGTAATAATATTTTATGATTAGAGGTGTTGAATATTTGTCGCGTCATATGTGGAATGGCTAAGCCAATAAAAGCTATGGGCCCAGCAAAAGCGGTAATTGTTCCTGCTAATAAACTGGTAGCTATTATAATAGTTAACCTACTTTTTTTAATATTTAATCCTAGACTTTTAGCATAATTTTCACCTAACAACAGTGAGTTTAAAGATTTTATGGAACTAATACATAAAACCATTCCTATTATATATATGATAAAGAAAATGCCTAGTTCATTCCAGGATAAATTTCCTAAACTACCAAATCCCCAGAAGATGTATTGCTGTAATTGCTGAGCAGAGCCAAAATAAGAAAGAACACTAACAATGGCGGCTGTGATACTTGAAAACATCAGTCCTATAATGAGTATAGCCATGGTATCTCTAATTTTTAAGGAAACGACCATGACAGACATTAATACTAAAAAACTACCTAGACTTGCTGCTATTACAATACTCCATTTTGAAATCATGAGTAAGGCAAAAGCACCTCCAAAAAGACTGGAACCTAAAATAATAAGCGCCACCCCTAAACTGGCACCAGAACTGATACCTAAAACAAAAGGACCAGCTAAAGGATTTCTGAATAAGGTTTGCATCAAAAGCCCGGAAATACCTAAACCTGAACCAACCAGTATAGCGGTAAATGCCTTAGGGAGCCTGTAATTTTGAATGATGTATTGCCAGGATTCCTGTTCTGTGGCAACACCAATGATACTGTTAAAAATGTCTTTTAAAGGAATATATACGGAGCCTAAACTTATATTTAAAATAAAACAGAGCACCAAGACCAAAGCAAGAATGATAAAAGAACGTAGATATGTTTTATTACTAATCAACTAATCTAAT
The DNA here is from genome assembly GCA_024643405.1 of Flavobacteriales bacterium. GTDB lineage: Bacteria > Bacteroidota > Bacteroidia > Flavobacteriales > Flavobacteriaceae > Yeosuana. The sequence goes on from JAHENA010000002.1 coordinate 91,356, forward strand.
TTTTTAAAAAAATACAACTCATAATTTTCCATCAATTCAGGATGACATATTTTAATTAAATCTTTAAGAACAATATCAGGTCTAGTTAAACCCAATTCATAATATATAACACCTCCTGTTGTACCGGTAGTATTTGTAAAAGAATAAACCGCTTTGTTTTGATAAGCTTTAAACTTAGTGTAATGCTCATTGTTTATTTTAAGGGCCTCTAAACTAGTATAATTTGAGGGGCTTAACCAAATATCTGCGTTTTTGGCTTTAATAAAAACAGTTTCGAAATTTAGAGATAAACTTCCGGTTCCTTTGGTTTCATTAAAAAGATAATTGGTGTTGGCATCTGATAATAATTGAGCTTCAGTACTGGAACCGTTAGGTAAATACCAAATATCATTATGCATGGCACCACTTAAAACAGTAGGTTGGTAGTTTACGTTTGCTGCCAATTTTTTAGTTTCCAAATAGCTTTTTTCAATCGTATTAAAAATGGAATCCGCTTGTTTTTCTTTGTTATACAGCACTCCAAAAAATTTAATCCATTCTGCTTTGGCTAATGGCGAATTTTCCACCCAATCACCATTATAAATCACAGGAATATTTGATTTTTTAATGGTTTCAAAAGTCTTGTTATTATTATCAATACCGAAACCAACAACAACATCTGGCGATAATTCCAAAAGCACTTCAGTGTTAATACTTTCATTTTTACCTAAGTCTCTTATATTCCCTTGATCAATTAAGGCTCTTATTTTTTCTGAAGAAATGTAATTTATACCTGGAAAACCTACTAAAGTTGGTTCTTCCTTTAATAATTCTAAAGACGGAATATGTGTTGTTGATGTTACCACTATTTTTTTTACGGGGATACTTATAATCGCTTCATAATCATTTTCATCGAATTGGTTTCTTGAAATTATTTTTTGGGAAGCCAAAACGTATTTATAGGTCTTATCAGATTTGGGCCATGGATTTTTTATTTCTAAAACCTGATAAGTTCCATAGTCAATTATTGAAAATCCTTTTGCATATTTTAAAGCGATGCTTTTTTCTTGAATGGTTTTTTTTACATTTTTAGAGGTGTCATTTTTACAACTAGCAAAAAGAGATAATAGAAGTAAAATCACGAATTGTGCAAGAAATTTTATGAAATTATAATGTAACAATTGTAACGGATGCTTATTTAATTTGTTAATATTTTTGAATAAATTCATGGTCATGAGAGATAATTCAAATTTAACAATATATATAGTTGCTACCGTCATAATACTACACTTTTTAGTTGGCTTTATTTATTTGATTTATAAAATGACAAAGAAAAAATAAGTTTTTAGCAATCAAATAAAACATAATATTTACTTTCGCAATGAAATTTGGTTTCATGCCTTTAGTAAAGCATGAATTAAAAGGGAATCTGGTGTAAATCCAGAGCTGTTCCCGCAACTGTAATCTTAGTTCCCTATGGGAATGCTTAGTATTCAACTTCAAGTCACTGGAATGGATTTCTGGGAAGACCAATATTAAGACGAGAGTCAGGAGACCTGCCTTTTTCAAAAAAAATAAGTCAAACTTTCGGGATAAAAGTTTACGTATGGTTGGTCATACTACTCTCGAGTCATTAAAAATTAAATGAACCAAAAAACAAAGGTATTTGGCATCCTGTTTTTAAGTATAACAGTGTTTGGTTATGCACAAAAGGATCAGGATTCAACAGAAGTACAAAAATTGGATGAAATTGTAGTAACCGATTCAAAATTTAAACTGAAGCGTGAAAATTCAGGTAAAGTTATTACTAAAATTTCGCAGGCTGACTTGGAACATCAGCAAGGCAAATCTATTGCCGAAATTATAACCAATACGGCTGGAATTGAAATTAACGGAACCAAAAGCAATGCAGGTCAAAACTTAAATTATTATATAAGAGGTGGAAGAAATAGGCAGGTTTTAGTTTTGATTGACGGTGTTGCTTTAACAGATGCTTCACAAATAGCAAATGATTATGATTTAAGATTGTTAAATGCAGACCAAGTTGAAAGTATCGAAATTTTAAAAGGAGCCTCTAGTACACTTTATGGTTCTGGTGCAGCAACTGCTGTTATTAATATTAAATTGAAACAAGCTTCAAAAGAACCTATAACTGCTAGTTTTAAGAGTGTTTTTGGAAGTAATCAACCCCAGGAAACACAAGTATATTACGTTGAAGATTTTAGAAATTCAGTGTCGGTAAATGGGACTTTAAATAAATTCAGCTATTTAGCTAGTTTTGGAAATCAATATACAGGAGGATTGTCATCATTGTCTGGAGAAATAGAGTCAGATAAGGATGTGTATAATGCCATAAACGGTCATTTTAAAATGGGGTATCAATTTTTAGAAACATTTAAAATGAACCTATATGGAAGTTTTGATGATTTTAAAGCCGATTTTGACGACAGCTATTCTGGACCGGAAATAGAAGATATTGCCATAACCAATCAATATCGTTTAGGATTATCTCCAGAATTAAATTATAAAAACGGAAGCATCACTTTAAATGTCGCTTATAATTATACAAACCGTGAAATAAATTCTAGTTATCCAGCCATTTATAAGGCGAAAAGTTTTGTGGGTGATATTTTTAATAGATATCAATTTCATAATAAGTTATATATGGTTTTAGGTTTGAATGCTCGGCTAAACAACATGGAGAGTTTTACCATACCATATGGAAGTTTAAATTTAGAACAGAGTATAAATCCAGATATTGCTAAGTTTACTTTAATAGATCCTTATGTAAATGCAGTTTATGTTTCTGACTTTGGATTAAATATTAATTCGGGCATACGCTTAAATAATCATTCTGAATATGGATCTAAAATGGTTTATAGTTTAAATCCTTCATTTAAAATGAAACTTGATTTTGGTTATATAAAAGGAATAGGTAGTTATAGTACGGCCTATATTACACCTTCATTATATCAATTATTTGAACCAACTTATGGAAACAGCGATTTAAAACCGGAAGAAAATGTAACCATTGAGGTTGGAACTGAAATTAATGTAAAGGATAAAGCCGTATTTAATCTGGTATATTTTAGCAGGAAGGAAACTCATTTTATTGATTTTATGGATTTAGGGAATTATGTCTATCAATATAAAAACATTGAGGATACTTTTACGGCTAGTGGTTTAGAATTTAACTTTGATTATAATATTTCAAATCGATTTAAATTGAGAAGTAATACTACTTATACACATGTTGAAGAAAAGTTAAGTTTGAGAATTCCTAAGTTGAAAATAAATGGTACTATTTTGTATCAAATGTCTAATACCACATTAATAAGTCTATCCTATCAATTCAATGATAGTAGAAAAGATGCTGTTTATAATAGCAATACTTATATAAATGATGAGATTCTACTAAAAAGTTATAATCTGTTTGATTTTTATGTCAGTCATAAATTAATGAAAAATAAAATATTACTTTTTGCCAACTTGACTAATGTTTTTAATGAAAACTATGAAGAATTACGTGGCTATTCAACAAGAGGTAGAAATATTAATCTAGGATTTAATATCAATTTATAATTTGAAAAACAATGGCTAATTTTTTATTAGCCATTGAGATATTACTTTATTTAAATTTTATTTTGTTGATGATATCTTCAGGGATTTCTTTATCTACATGCATGTCATCATTAAACGGTATAAAGCTATTGCTGTCTTTAATTAATTTAAGATTAATTCTAGGTTCAGATAGAATCTTTACTAATTTTCCTGTATTTGCAATTTCTGCGAGGGCCGCGGCAAGTAGAGTTTCATTTTCATCTCCTAAAACACCTAAATTCAAAAAGCTTTCCTTTAGTTCAATATCTGGGGTTAATCCATTATCATAATCTGTATTTCCTACTTTGTTTAAAGATTTAAAAATAAGTGGCTGCATGGCATAAGTATGATTTGGATTAGCACCGTCACGACCAAAATTATTGGAATCATATAATGTTGTTGATGCTTGATATTTTCCAGTTGTAAAATCACCAATATGTACCACGTCAATATATGGGTCAAGACTATTTATAACCAATTCACTGGCCGAGGCAGAAGATTTGGTTGCTAAAACATAAACTTTCGGAAGATTTAAACTATTCAATGCTGCTCCATTATCATTATTTGTGAATCTATTAATTAGTGATTCAGGATTTTCATTTTCAAAATAGGTTTGGAATTCACTATTCCATTGTTCTGTACTAAAGACTTCTCCATTAAACTGCCCTGTGATCATACTTGATAAAAGAATGGCAGAATTTACTGAACCACCTGGATTGTATCTTAAATCGAGAATTAAATCTGTGACATTATTGGCTTTGAAATTGGCGAAAACATCATTAAGCTGACTATCATAATTTGCAGTAAAACCGTTATACATTAAATAGCCTACATTATTTCCTCCAACATTTAATATTTCAGTTTTATAAATGGGATTCTCGCTGTATTCTAATTTGTTAAGAGTAATGGATTCACTTCCTGAAATGACTACATCATCAGTAGTTTCAGGAGTCCCATTGTCATCATATGTTGCCTTGTTTATAGTGTAACTGACTAATGAAAATAAAGTGTTATAATTTGTAGTAGTTAAAGCCGTACCATTAATAGTGTTAAATATATCTCCTCGTTTGATTCCTTTAATATCAGCATCACTATTTGGTAATACCAATCGCACAATCCCCATTACCTTAGTTGTAGTGTTAGGTTCTAAAAAAAGCTGAAATTCCATACCGTTACTGGTTGAAACACCACTAAATAATTGTTCTAAAGCAATATAATCATCAACAATCCAACTGTATTTATCAACGGTTTCCCTTTGATAAATTAAATTTTCAAACAAATCTTCTGGTGTCGCATAGTCATTTAAATAACTGGCATACTGTTCGTTACTAGAAAAACGGTCATTTGCTAAATCAGGTATATTGTCTTTGTATAAGTAAAATACATTCATTCCTTTCCATACAAAATCACTGATTTCATTTCCCGAAATAGTCGTGTCATCATTATCTTCAAAGCAACCGGTTAATAATAAGGTTGTTAAAAAGATAAGTATTAGGGCTTTTAAATTTTTCATGTATAGCAATTTTAATATATATTGTCTTCAAACTATAAATTTACTTACATTATTGTATTATTAAAATATTTTGTAACAAATTTAATTGTTGTTCGTCGTAATATCAAACGCCCTAAAAAGCATTTTAAAACCAAACTATACCAAACCAAAAAAAGAAAATGACGCAGACAGAATTTTTAAATATTGTCATGCCTTTTAAAGATAAAGTGTTTCGTTTAGCAAAACGATTGTTAGTATCAACAGAAGAAGCTGAGGATGCAACACAAGAAGTTCTTATAAAACTTTGGAATAACCAGTCAAAGTTTGAGGAGTTTAAAAACGTTGAAGCCTTTTCAATGACAATGACAAAGAATTATTGTTTAGATAAATTAAAATCAAAACAGGCTCAAAATTTAAAAATTGTACATAGTAACTATCAAGATCATAATATATCATTGCAAAAAGATATAGAGAATAAAGATAGTTTAGATTGGGTAGGAAGAATAATAGCAGATTTACCTGAACAACAAAAAATGGTCATTCAATTAAGAGATATAGAACAATATGAATTAGATGAGATTAGTAAAATGCTGGATATGAATAATACAGCAGTGAGAGTAGCCTTATCTAGAGCAAGAAAAACAATACGTGAAAAATTAACTAATACACACAGTTATGGTATTAAATAATATAGAAAAATTACTTGAAAAGTACGAAAATGGAGAAACCACTCTAAAGGAAGAGCAACAGTTAAAAAACTATTTTTCTCAAGAAACTGTAGCACCGCATTTGGAAATGTATAAACCAATGTTCGCGTATTTCAAAGTAAATCAACAAGAGCAATTTACCAAAGACGTTCCATTAAAAACTAAACGTATTTTTAATTACAAATGGATTTCTGTCGCAGCAGTAGCAGTTCTTATGATAGGGTTTTATTTTAAGTCGAATACTCAAAACGACTTAGGAACTTATGATGACCCACAATTGGCTTACAATGAGGTAGTAAAATCGTTAGCCATGATCTCAACTCATTTTAATAAAGGTACTTCAACAGTAAATTATCTTAATGAAATGAATAAAGGCACCTCGACTATAGGTTACCTTGATGAAATTGAAAATACAAGAAATTTAATTTTTAAACCAAATAACCAATAATAACAATGAAAACTATAAATAAAATAAAATCAAATACCATGAAAAATAGAATAGTAGTAATCGTAATGGCAATCATGTTAATGCCAGCATTATCAATGGCTCAAGATATTTTTGAGAAATATAATGACAATTCAGATGTGACTTATGTGTCCATTAAACCAAAAATGTTTCAAATGATAGCAAAAATGGGTATCAATGTGGATGATCCTGAAGCAAAATCATTTATGGATATGGTAAACAGTATCACAAGTTTTAAAACTTTAGTCACAGATAACAAATCTATTTCTGCAGACATAACAAAATGGGTGAAATCTCGTTCTGGTTCTTTAGAAGAATTAATGGAAGTAAAAGATGATGGCTCTGAAGTGAAGTTTTATGTTAAAGAAGGAAAAGATTCAGACCATGTGAAGGAACTATTAATATACGTAAACGGTATTGATAAGGCTATGAAAGGCCAAGGAGTTGAAATTAATGGTGAAAATCGAAAAATTGAAACAGTAGTGGTGTCTTTAACAGGAGATATTAACTTAAATGAAATCTCAAAACTTACTGACAAAATGAATATTCCAGGAGGACAGCATTTAGACAAAAAGAAGAAATAATATAAAACACTAATCAATCATGCAACGAATAGTTAAAAATTTAGTCTTCATCCTTATTACAGCTCTAGTTATAGTGAGCTGTAATGACGGTGCAAGTTTACAGCGATATTATGTGGATAATCAAGAAACTCCAAATTTTACAACTATTGATTTGCCAGTTTCAATAGTGAAAATGGATGAGTCTAAATTAACAGAAAGTCAAAAGGAAGCTTACAGTTCGGTAAAACGATTAAACTTTTTAGGCTATAGATTAGATGAAAATAATTTAGCCGCTTTTAATGCAGAATTAGCGAAAGTTAAAACTATTTTAAAAGATAAAAAGTATAATGATCTGATGGAATTTAATGATAAAAATGCTAAAATATCTGTAAAGTATTTAGGAAATGATGAAACGGCAGACGAGTTTATAGTATTTGCTAGCTCTAATGAAATGGGATTTGGAATTGTTCGAGTATTAGGAGATAAAATGAGCCCGGAGAAAATGATGACTTTGGCTGATGCTATGAAAAATTCAGATATTGATGAGTCTCAACTTGGAGGTATTATGGATTTCTTCAAGAAATAGATAATATTTTAAAGTAATAAAAAAGGTCTGCAATGTTTGCAGGCCTTTTTTATTTAATATTAAATAAATCTATTCCTTTTCTTCTTTTTTTCTTGAATTAGTAACAATTAAATTGGTTATAATTACAATAAAGAGAATGGTAAGCACTGTTTTAGTAATAAAATTATCTAAAACTTCTAACACTCCTGATACAAAAATACCAATACCTAGTAGTCCACAAAGAAATAAAGATTGTTTATCTGATAACATAAATTAAATTCCAGTATAATTACTTGGTGTAATACGGTTTAATTCTTCTTTTATTGTATTAGAAACTTCCAAAGTTTCAATAAAATTAGAAATTGATTTTTGATTTATTCTTTCGTTGGTTCTGGTTAAGCCTTTCAGAGCTTCATAAGGATTTGGATAACCTTCTCTTCTCAATATGGTTTGAATAGCCTCGGCTACAACAGCCCAGTTATTCTCTAAATCTTCTGCAAACTTGGTTTCGTTCAATAACAATTTATCCAGTCCTTTTAACGTAGATTTAAAGCTAATTAAAGTGTGACCAAATGGAACTCCAATATTTCTTAAAACCGTACTATCTGTTAAATCTCTTTGTAATCTTGATACAGGGAGTTTGGTTGATAAATGCTCAAAAAGAGCATTAGCAATGCCTAAGTTACCTTCACTATTTTCAAAATCAATAGGATTTACCTTGTGTGGCATGGCAGAACTTCCAATTTCACCGGCTTTAATATGTTGCTTAAAGTAATCCATGGATACATAGGTCCATATATCACGATTCAAATCAATAATTATCGTATTAATACGCTTTAAATTATCAAATAAAGCGGCCATATGATCATAATGCTCAATTTGAGTCGTTGGAAATGAATGATGCAATCCTAACTTAGTATTTAAAAAAGTGGTTCCAAAAGCTTTCCAGTCAATAGTTGGATAGGCCACATGATGCGCATTGTAATTTCCGGTGGCACCACCAAATTTCGCTGCATTTGGTATATTTTTTAAGGTGTTGAATTGTTGTTCCAGCCTCACGACAAAAACTTCAATTTCTTTACCAAGACGTGTTGGGGATGCAGGTTGACCATGGGTTCTTGCGAGCATTGATATGTTGGCCCAGTCACATGATAATACCTTTAATTTTTCAAAAACAATGTTGTATTCAGGAATATAAACCTGTTCAATAGCCTCTTTAATACTTAAAGGAATGGCTGTATTATTAATATCTTGCGATGTGAGCCCAAAATGTATAAATTCTTTGAATTCAGATAAACCCAAAAAATCAAACTTTTCTTTTATAAAATACTCAACAGCTTTAACGTCATGATTGGTTATACTCTCAATTTTTTTAATAGCTAAGGCATCTTCGGTAGAGAATTTTTTATAAATAGCTCTTAAATCTCCAAAAACCTCCTTAGAAACCTTTTTAAGTTGAGGTAATGGAATTTCGCAAAGCGCTATGAAATATTCAATTTCAACTAAAACACGATACTTTATAAGTGCTTCTTCTGAAAAATAAGCAGCTAAATCCTTAACTTTATTTCTATATCTTCCATCGATTGGAGAGATGGCATTAAGTTCTGATAATGACATGCGTTGTTGGTTTTAACAAGGATTTGCAAAGATAGGTATTTGTACATCGAATACCGAATTAGAGTTTATGAATTTTTGGACAGTATTTTATTAATAAGAATGGTTATATTAGTATAAAAATATCTCTTTATGAAATCATTAAACTTTATTTTTATTTTATTTCTCTCTCAAATTGTTTCTTCACAAGTTTATAAATCTTCTGAACCTTTAGCACATACATATTCCATCGTGGCACGAGATTCAATAACGGGTGATATTGGTGTAGCGGTACAGTCTCATTGGTTTAGTGTGGGGAGTGTTGTGACTTATGGAAAAGCCGGTGTTGGTGTTGTTGCAACACAATCGTTCGTTAACCCTAGTTATGGACCAAAAGGGTTAGCTTTAATGGAACAGGGATTGTCACCACAACAGGCATTAGATGCTTTATTATCTAATGATGCAGGTGAAATGTTTAGGCAGGTTGCTTTTTTAAATACAAAAGGAGACGTTGCGACACATACGGGTAGTTCTTGTATCGAAGCTGCAGGTCACAGACAAGGCAAAAACTTTTCGGTTCAAGCAAATATGATGCTCAATAATACTGTTTGGGACGCTATGGCCAATGCTTTTGAAACAACTAAAGGTGATTTAAGCGATAGAATGATTGCCGCATTAAAAGCTGCACAATTGGAAAAAGGAGATATTAGAGGAAGTCAATCAGCAGCTATTTTAATAGTTAAAAATAAAGCTACTGAAAATTCTTGGGAGGATATAGTGATGGATTTAAGAGTTGAAGATAATGCTAATCCTGTGGCAGAATTGGAGCGCTTAATAAAAGTGCAAAAGGCTTATGATTTTATGAATAAAGGAGATTTAGCAATGGAAGCAGGAGACTCTAAAATGGCAGAAAATTTATACTTAAGTGCACAAAATTTGTTTCCAGATAATTTAGAAATGAAATATTGGTATGCTATCAATTTATTGAATAACAAGGAATTTGAAAAAGCACATCCCATATTGAAAGGAATTTTTAAAGAAGATATTAATTGGAAAACTTTAACATCGCGACTCATTAAAAATAAACTTTTAGTACTTTCAGAAGAAGAATTGGATACAGTTATGAAGTTATAAATGTCATTACTTGCCTTTGATTTTTTTTAAAATATGTTTGGCTCTTGCTTTGTATCCGGCACTTTGCCTTGTATAATCTTGCTCTAATATTTGAGTAAGTTCTTGATGAATCCATTTATTGTCTTTCCCAAAAAGATATAATGTGTTCATGCAATATGCTTTTACTGCTATTTTTTGATCTGTTATCATCCAATCAAAGCAAGTTTCAATAATGTATTGCTTGTGTTTTGGTAAAAGCATATTCTTTATTGGGTTGGGTTCTTTTGAATAGTTTGCTTTTGCTAAAAACTCGCACACTTTAGCAACGGGTCTAACCGCAGAATCAAAATGAACTTTATGCATATTTTGTGTAAATTCATCTAAATAGGGAATAATACAATAAAGATATTCAGTACAAACATATTCAAAAACCCAGGCTGCTTTGCAAGAAACTTTGTCATTTGTCATGAACAAAATAGCAATGAGTTGTGGCAATAAACTCAAATCATCTAAAATTATTTTGGCATATTTTAACCGGTTTACTCTTAAAGCGTTTACGTAGCTTAACTCTTTATGTAATTCGACTAAAGTCATTAAATAATTTGTTAAATTAGATTTTTAAAATTACCTAAAATGAAAACAATAAAAAAAGTCCTTATCGCTTTATTAGTATTATTTGTTATTGCTCAATTTTTTGGTCCTGAAAAAAATCAAGGGGAATTAACCTCAATTGACCCTTTTTTAGAAGAAACCAATCCGCCTGAAAAAGTTCAAATGATTTTAAAAGAAAGTTGCTATGATTGTCATAGTGATGTGACTCGTTATCCCTGGTATAATAATATAACGCCAGTAAATTATTGGTTGGCAGAACATATCAATGATGGAAAAAAGCACTTTAATGTGTCTAATTGGGTAGGGAATTCGACCAAACGAAAAGACAAAAAAATGGACGAAGTTATAGAAATGGTCGAAAAGAAATATATGCCAATAGAATCTTACTTATTTGTGCATACAGAAGCTAAGCTTTCCGATGACCAAATAAAAGCAGTTGCAGATTGGGCAAAGCAAGTTAGAATAAAATATAGTTTAGAACCAAAACCAGAATAATTCATTGATATTTTCAGTGTTTGATTAAAAATATTCTATGACAAAACAAGTACTAATAATTGGCTTTGTTTGGCCAGAACCCAAAAGCTCAGCTGCGGGAAGCCGGATGATGCAGTTAATAGAAGCTTTTCAATCTTTTAATTACAAAATAACTTTTGCCAGTGCCTGTGCAAAACAGGATAATGCCTTTGATTTAAATCGTCTTGATATTCAGCAAGTATTTATTGAATTAAATAATCAAAGTTTTGATGCGTTTTTAAAAGAATTAAATCCAGAAATTGTGGTTTTTGATCGTTTCATGATTGAAGAACAATTTGGTTGGCGTGTATCAGAGTATTGCCCTGAGGCCTTAAAAATTTTAGATACAGAAGATTTGCACTGCTTGAGAAAAGGTAGAGAAATGGCTCTTAAAGACGAAGCACTATTTGATAAGTCGTATTTGTTCAATGAGGTTTCAAAACGCGAAATAGCCAGTATTTACAGGTGTGATTTAAGTCTCATTATTTCTGAAGAAGAGATTGAAATATTAAAAAATCAGTTTAAAGTCAGTGAACACTTGTTGTATTATTTGCCTTTTTTAACGAATAGTATTTCAGCAGATACAAAAAGGAAATTGCCTAAAATTAAAGAGAGAGAACATTTCATTTCTGTTGGTAACTTTTTACATGCTCCGAATTATGACGCTTTATTGTTTTTAAAGCATGAGATATGGCCGTTAATTAGAAAAAAACTTCCGCAAGCAGAAATGCATATGTATGGTGCCTATGTTTCTGAAAAAATAAACCAACTTAATAACAAAAAAGAAGGTTTTATAATAAAAGGATATGTAGATGATGTGAATCTAGTGATGAAAAATGCGAAAGTTTGTTTAGCACCTTTGCGCTTTGGTGCAGGATTAAAAGGGAAACTTATAGTTGCGATGCTAAATGGAACACCTTGCGTGATGACAACTATTGCCGCTGAAGGCATGTTTGGTGGTTTTGAAGCTAATGGTTTTGTAGCAGATGATCCTCAAAAATTTGCCGATAAGGCAATAGAACTTTATACTGATAAGATTTTCTGGAATGGAAAGCAGAAAAACGGATTTATTGTGATGAATGCTCGTTTTGATAAACGTCTATTTATTTCAGATTTCATGTATAAAATGAATGCCATTCACACGAACATAAATGCCCATCGGTTAGATAATTTTACAGGTCAAATGCTGCAGCAGCAATCCTTACAAAGCACCAAGTATATGAGTAAATGGATAGAATTAAAAAACTCAGGTAAATCCTAAAATTCATTAAATGTAAATATCATAAAATGCCACTTATACATAACATAATATAAACACGTATGATAAAATCAAAACAGTCATTCTTTATTGCTCTTTTTCTAATTATTTCTAACATGACTATGTTTGCTCAACTTACAAATGAGCAAGTCGATACTTTAGTTAGTAATGCCATGGAAACTTTTAAAGTGGCAGGATCAGCGGTGGCGATTGTCAAGGATGGTAAAATAATTTATCAAAAGGGTTTTGGAGTTACTTCTAAAGCGACAAACCAACCTGTTAATGAACACACCAATTTTGCGATTGCATCGAATAGCAAAGCCTTTACAACGGCAGCTTTAGCCTTATTAGTGGAAGAAGGAAAAATCAATTGGACCGATAAAGTTATTACGCATATCCCTGAATTTACTATGTATAATCCCTATGTTCAGCAAAATTTTAATATTCAGGATTTGTTAACACATCGCAGTGGTCTTGGTCTTGGTATGGGAGATTTAATGTTTTTTCCAGACGGATCAGATTTTACTATTGATGATTTGTTGTCCAGTTTTCAGCATTTTCAACCTGTTTCTGCCTTTAGAACAAAATGGGATTATGACAACTTACTGTATTTAGTGGCGGGTGAACTAATAGCCAGAAAAACAGGTACGACCTGGGAAGAATTTATAAAAACCAGAATTTTTGAACCTTTGGGAATGGATAATTCGTTCCCTGCTTTAAATTATATGACTGAGAAAAGTAATTTGGCGTCACCTCATTCAACAACTGGTGGAAATTTTAAAGTTTTACCTGATTATCAGGAAATGATTAATGGCGCAGCAGGAGGTATTTATGCAAATGTGAACGATTTGTGCCAATGGATGTTAATGCAATTAAATAAGGGTAAATATGGGGATAATTTAGATAAAAATTTCTTTAAGGAATCTACACAACAAGAAATTTGGAAAATACATACCACTACCAATGTTAATAGAAACCCAAGGTACAATTCGCATTTTGCGGGTTACGGTTTAGGATGGGATTTAACAGATAAAAAAGGGAATATGGTGGTGTCACATACTGGTGGTTTACCAGGCATGTTAAGTAAAACCTTGTTAATTCCGGATTTAAACCTTGGAATAGTAGTTTTAACAAATACTGAGCCTGGAGGAGCAGGATTATTTTACGCCGTCTCATCTACTATTGAAGATAGTTATTTAGGATTAGATGATTTTCAATGGACTGATAAATTAAGCACATATTTAAAATCAAGAGAAGATAAAGGGGATGAAGTAACTAAAAAGGTGTGGGAGACTGTTGAAGCTAATAAAAAGATGATGGTAGATGAAACCAAGTTTATAGGAATTTATAGAGATAACTGGTTTGGGGTTATGGAAGTTTTTAAAAAAGGAAATCAACTTTGGATGAAATCACATCGTTCTCCTAAACTAAATGGTCCCATGTATTTTTATAATGCCAATACGTTTGCTGTTAAATGGGAATATCAAGATATGAATTGTGAGGCATTTGCAATGTTTTCTTTAGATGAAAATGGAAAAGGGCAAAGTATTAAAATGAAAGGTATTTCTCCAAACATTGATTTTAGTTTTGATTTTCATGATTTGGATTTACAAAGAGTAGAGGATTAAAATCTTTTATAAAATTCTAAAAAATATAGTATTGTAAGGTTAAATGCATTAAGCTTCTACTTCACTTTTCTTTATTTTTCGATAAGTATAAGTATTGAAAATATTCCGTTTTGCGAAACGTGATAGTTTATCAGATTGACAAAATTTAATAAACAAAGCTTTGTTAACACCAAAAAATTCATAGATGTTACCGTCTAAAAAAGTAACTTCTAAAACTAAACCCTTGTGATGCCAGTCAATAATAGGGCTATTAATGGTTTCGTTATATGCTTCTAAATTAATAGCTTTAGTTTCTGGAGCAATGCTCACTAAAAAATGATAACCGTCAATTATTTGTCTACTTTTTAACTCTGCTTCAACGGCTAATGAATCTCCAACTTGAAATTTGTCTGGATGCCATGCTTTCACCAAATCTCTATAGGTAGATTTCAGTGTTTTTAAACTCATGTCTTGTTCAATACCAAACAATTTTTTGTATTCATTAATACGTTTCATAACGATTTTTTTGAAATAAGGCGCGAAGATATACTTTTATAAAAAACTAGCGCACAATTAAATCAATAAATGCAATTAACTAAATGGATAATGGAGTTGAATTATTGAAAAGAATGGCTTTAGTCTGGTTGCAGGTTAAAATTTCATATTTGCAATAGTGCGATCTTTAATGCTATTTACAAAATACATTTTCATGACACCTTTATTTTTTACTTCAATTTCACCTCTGTATTTGCATTTAAAGGAATCTTTAATTAAAAGATAGGTGTTTTCCGTGATATTAATTTTCCCTTCTTTTGACGCGGCCTCCATTCTGGAAGCGACATTGACTGTATCTCCCCAAATATCATAGGCGAATTTTTTAGTACCTACAACTCCGGCAACTACAGGTCCGGTATTGATGCCTATTCTCACATCAAAATGAACAATTTCAGATTTATTACTTAGTTTAGTATCTTCAATAAATTGAAGCATTTCAAAGGCAGCTAAAGTCATTTTTATGGCGTGGTCTTTTGTTGGAAAGGGTAACCCACCAGCACACATAAAGGAGTCACCAACAATTTTTATTTTTTCTAGTTCATATTTTTCAATAATTTCATCAAAACGAGAAAAATAAAAGTGAATACTTTTTACAAGTTTTTCTGGCGCTAGACTTTCTGAATATTTAGTAAAATCTTTAAAATCGGTAAATAAAACGGTCACGGATTCAAAACGTTTTGCCTCTACTTTACCACTTGTTTTTAATTCTTGTGCCGTTTCTTCAGGCAGTATATTTAGTAAAAGCTCATCTGATCTATTTTTTTCTTTTTCTATAATTAATTTTGTTCTGTTTATAAAATTGTTGCGTCTATAAAGGCCAAAGGCTAACAACCCTATTAAAAACAAGGCAATTGCAGTAGCGATCATTACTACTTTTTGGTTCTTTTTTTGCTGATTTAAAAGGTTTACTTCAGTCTGCTTTTTAGAGATTTCAAAATCAGTTCGTAAATCGGCTATTTGTTGAACATTTTGTAAGTTGGCTATACTGTCCTTATAAACCTGATATTTTTTAAAATAAGTGAGTGATTCCTTAAAGCGTCCTGACTTTTCAAATAATCTTGATATTTGAAGGTTGGCTTGGCTAATTTGTTCTTTTAACCCATATTTAGTGGCTAAATCAAGACTTCTTTTGGAATAGTTAAAAGCAGATTTCCATTCATTTTTATTTAAGTAGATGTCAGACATGTAAGTTAGGTATTCTGAAATAGCAGCATATAATTCGTGTTTTTCCAAAATGACAATCGCTTCATTGATGTTAGCTTCTGCTAAATCATCTTTGCCTTGTTCAGCATAAATGATTCCCATATTGCCCAAAACATAAGCTTCTCCAATTTCTCCTGCTTCTGCATCACTAGGTTTTATTTTACGAAAAATGAGGCCGGCCTCCATAAAATGTTCTATGGCTAAATCATATTCTTTATTTGATAAATATTCATCCCCAAGATTAAATAACCCATTGGCAAAATTCAAGGTGTCATGTTCTTTCCTTAATATTTCAATTCCATTTTCATAATAAGAAACTGCATTTTTATGATTTTTCATTTCAGAATACACATCTGCAATGGTAATATTTACGATACCTATATCTCTATTCTTTTTACTATTTGTAGCAATACGTGCGGCTTCAAAAAAACTTTCTAAGGCCAGTGTATAATCACCTTTAAGTCTCAGGGCATGTCCTTTTTGTAGAAACGCCGAAAATAAATATTGATTGGAATCTAATAATTTTGCTTTTTCAATAAGTTCAGAACTGTATTGAAGTCTTTTTTGTGGCATTGAGTGATTCAACGAAAGTTCCCTTAAAATTTTTAATTCATCTTTTTTGTCATAGCCACCCATTCTATAAACGGATTCTAAGCTATCTGAAACTGATATATTTTGGGAAAAGGAAGTATTGTAAGCAAGAGAAAAAAAGCCTATTAATAAATAGGCTTTAAAAGAAAATGGATATCCAAATAATAATTTAAATGTCATTATTAATTAAACAATAATTTAGAATTAAGGTTTGACAGCAATTTTAGGATCTATTTGATAAGTTCCGCCTTTTTGATTACCATTATTAAAAATTTTAAATTTTATAGCGTATTTTTCAGTTTTTCCATTAGTTCCGGCGAGTACTTGGGCTTCTACTTCTTCTGGTGAACCTCCGTTCCCATTTAAAACATTTTGATCAAATACATTGTCACCTCCATGATAATTAATTGAGGAGACATTAACAGTATCACTATCGGGATTATTGGAAGATTGGCCTCTCCAAACAATCATGTCGCCGGCATTGACAACTGTTGTAAAATCTTGAAGATTGCCACTCGATGTAATGACTTGACCGTCAGGTGATTCAGAAGTAAAGTAACACACTTCTAACTCATTTTGACTGTTAATTTGTTCTGTATCAACATGTAAAGTAATGTAATGTGTTTGTTGAGAAAATGAAGTTGTAATTACAAAAAATAGTAATAGAACAATAACTAGAGATAAGCGATTTGTTGTTTTCATTAATATAAAATTAGTTGGTTAGATAATTAATTAGCGATATCTGTAAAACATAGAATATCATTCGCTCAAAAGCAGTATAGTTGAAGGTGAAATTTGGAGGGTTTGTTTAATAGCAAAAAATAAATATAGTAAATATTAACTTACAAAAAAACTATTTCCTTTATAAGGCTCATAAAAGTTGTAAATATTTTATTCAAAATTTTAGCAATTATTATATACTAAATTGAAGACTAGAGATAATAAGAAAGCATCTGCATTACAGTTTATTGTTAAATTTTGATAATGAAAATAGTCAATAAATCCGTTTTACTACATGACTTTTTCATAGTTTTGCGGCTTTAAAAAAAATACTATGATTTCAGTCGATAATTTAGCTGTAGAATTTGGAGGACAGGCTTTATTTAGTGATGTTTCTTTCACTATAAATGAAAATGATAAAATAGCCTTAATGGGTAAAAATGGTGCTGGCAAATCTACCATGATGAAAATTATTGCAGGTGAGCAAAAGGCATCTCGTGGCAATGTTCGTTTTCCAAAAGATGCCGTCATAGCATACTTACCTCAGCATTTGTTGACAGAAGATAACTGTACTGTTTTTGAGGAGGCTTCAAAAGCCTTTAATCATATTTTTGAAATGCGTGATGAGATGGAACGTCTCAACAAAGCGTTGGAGACTAGAAC
>JAHENA010000100.1 GCA_024643405.1 Flavobacteriales bacterium
TTGGGGATACTACAAAATTATTATCCGCTAAATATTGCGTAAAAACAGGTAGGTTAAGCTCTTGTCCATAACTTTTTATTACGATCAAAAGGAATAGATATATGATTGATTTTTGTATTTGTTCAATATGTACTATTAGAGTTTTCATTCTCTAATTTTAGTTATCTATATAGTGTAAAATGTCCAACAAAATGACGATCATCTCTTCTATCGTTAAGTTGTACAACATACCAATAATCACCTGTTGGGAGCTCAATACCGTTATATTTACCATCCCATTTTTCACCAACTCCTAAAGTAACAAGCTTGCGACCGTATCTATCAAAAATATCATAAGTTAAATTTTTGTACTGATTGGTACATCCTGGACCCCATTCATCTAAATTACCATCATCATTAGGAGTAAAATAATTGGTTACACAGACATCTACATGCTCAAAATATCTCGTTGCACTTGCAATACAGCCGTTACTATCTGTCACTTTAACGGTATAGTTTGTAGATTCATAAATTATAAACGTATTGGTATTACCATAAAGATCTGTAGTCATGGTTGTTTCGTCTGTTACCTCATATACATAAATCCCTGATCCACCAGTAGCTGTCGCTACAATTTCATTGAGATTACCATCGTCAATAGCTATTTGTAATGGGTCAAACTGTTCTACAACAAAGCTGATGCCTTTTTCACAGGTATTGGTATGTCTTACAAAAATAGTATGATTTCCTGGTGTCACATCATTAAACACACTGCTCGTCTGATAGACACCACCATCTAATGAATAATCTATATCTGCAAGATTAACAGTACTTTCATCTACATAGACTGCTACGGTATTACTTGAGGCATCCGTATTGGTTGTACAATATTCTATTTCAACTTCTGCATTAATTAATACAGACTCTGGGAAGGTAATATTCCATTCAGATTCACAACCTTCACTATCTCGAACATAAACTATATGATCGCCACCTGCCAATCCAGTAAAATCAAACTGCGTTTGACCTACGGCTCCCATGGTATAAACACCATTAATATCATCTAGACTCACACTGTAAGGTTCTGTTCCTCCTGAAATATCAATACTAAATTCACCATTCATATCACCAGAACAAACTTCTGGAATAATTGAAGTAGCGATTATAGTTAGCATTACAGGAGCCGGTTCTGTAATAGTAAAATCAAAAATCACAAAACAACCTAATTCATCTTGAGCCATAGCCTGATAGGCTCCTGGTGATAAATTTTCAAAAGTTGATGTTTCAAAAAATTGATTCAATTGTGGTGAAATAGCATATTTAATAATACCTGTTCCACCTGAAGCATTTATTTCTATGACGCCATTATTGGAACCGTTACAAGTTACATTTGAAATTGTATAATTTACGGTTAATGGTAAAGCAGGTTCCGTAATAGTAATTATGGCAGATGTCGTCAAACAATCTCCACTATCTACCCTTACCTGATAAGTTCCAACCGGAAGTTCAGTGAATACACCCGGACTGTTTTGCACTGCTCCCGCTATATTAGTTCCAGAAGCATCTTGTAAGGTGTAAATATAATTTCCTAAACCACCTTGAGCTTCCGCTACTATCACACCTGTACTATCTCCATTACAATTGATGGTCGCGTTTGTAACATCTAAATTAATCAACAATACTGGCAATGGGTCAATACTTATTTCATTAGAGGCATTGGTTATACAACCATTAGAATCTCTCACATAATAGACATAGGTTCCATCAGGAACTGCAATTGTTACAGATGCAGCAAATGTTCCTAAAACTGATGCAAATGATGAAGTATCGCTGTATTCATAAGGTCCAATCCCTCCATTTGCACTCAATGTCAACGTTGCATTTGTCAAACAGGTTTGTGTTGTTTCCTTTACCAAAAGTGCTTGTACTTCGCTTGGTTCTGTTATAACTAAATTCGGTGAATTAAATGAACAATTATAACCATCAGTAACAGTAACATTGTAAATACCTGCTACTAACCCACCAAATACGGGTGATAATTGTGGTCCGGATGAACTTGGTGTTGGTGAAATCATATTAAGCACATAGGTATAATTGCTTCCTTGTCCACCGGTAACGGTATTTACAGTAATAGATGCATTGTTATCTCCAAAACATGACAATACCGAATTAGTTGCATTAACTGTGGCATTGATTGGAGGTGGAATTACCAATGATAAATTAGTGGTTGCAATACATCCTCCAGCATCTCTAACGTTTATTGTATAATTGCCAGAAGATAAATTTCTAAATGTTCCATTCGAAGAATAAGGCACGGTTGCTGCCCCTGTCAATTCATATTCATAACTTCCCCAACCACCACTGGCAAGAGCTGTTATAGTTCCTTGGCCATTATCACAAGTTACACTTGATGTTTCTGATGCTAAGAGTGTTAATGCATCTGATGGAGATGCAATAATCACACCGGTAGTGGCAGAACAAAAGGGACTTGCTGTTTCTGTCACAGAAACCATATAATTACCAGCAGGTATTAATGATACTGTTTCAGGGTTTAACACTGATGAATTTCCTGTTCCAGTGGTTACTGAAGCTCCTAAACTATCAAAAACTTCATAATTATATGGCCCTGAATATCCATTTATATTGATTTCAAAAGAACCGGTATCTCCAAAACAAATAACTGCGGTTGGTGAAGTTGTAAAAGTTAATGGTATTGCTGCAGGTAAAACTGTAGTTATATCTTTAAAACAAGAATTAGTTACATCGTTTACTCTAAGAGTATACGTCCCTGCTCCTAATCCTGTAAAAATATTTGATGCTTGTGAAGAAACTATAATCGGGGCTATAATTTCGTATGTATAATTTCCTGTTCCACCGGAAGCAGTTAATGTAATCTCTCCGTCATCATCATTACAAGTTGGTACTAAAGTGACTGCTGGAATCAACTCTAATGGTGGTGAAATGATAACAGTTTCTACATTTCCACAACCATTTGCGTCATGCAATTCTATAGTATGAGTACCTGACACCAAGTTTGATATAGTAAATGGAGCCAATCTTGTTTGAAAAGCACCGCCATCAATACTGTAACTGTATGGAGGTACTCCTGCTGTTGTTAAATTGACATCAATTGCAAAATTACCTTCAAGAACCGCACATTGATTGTTAATTGCAGCGGTAATAAATGGTTCTGGATCTATATCTATAGATTCGTTAAGTCTTACTTCACAGCCAATTATATCTCTTACAACGATATCCCAATTTGTTCTAATATTATAATCTAGGTTTAAAACGTTAATTGGTCCAAAATCTCCGGCGGCCGGAATAAAACCAGGAGCTCCTGCTGCATATAAATACGGACCGGTACCACCTATTGTAGTTAAAGTAACTTGAGAATATACATTACACGTTGCATTTTCTTCTGATATAATAACTGAAAAAAGTGGTTGAATGGGTTGTGTAATTTGGAACGGTTTTGAAACGGTACATAAGGTCCCATCAGTTTCTCTAATAAATAAGGTATAGTTACCTGCAGACAAACCTGTAATAGTAGCACTGACTGATGCTCCTGTTAAACCAGTAAATGTTCCATTTTGTGCTGGAATAATTGGAGCATTGGTTAATTCATCTAAAACTTCATAATATAATGAAGTTACAGAGGCATCATAATTTATAACCGTAAAACTTGCACTACCGTCATTTCCTCCATTACAAGTTACATTTGATGTATTAATAGGATCAATATCTATTGGAGATAAAATTGGGGTTGTAACTTCTATAATTGAAAAACAACCACCAGCATCTTCAACTTCAAATTGGTATGTAACTCCATGATTCAATCCAGTGAATGTATGTGTTGTTGAAGCCGTAGGCCCAAAAGCTGTTGCTGGCTGACCATAAATTGAATATATAAACGGTCCAGTACCTGCTAAAACTGATATATCAACTGTAGCACCGGTAGCACAAGATCCTGTTGAAACATTCCCATCTAATTGAATATTTGGAGGAGTCTCTATTCTTTGTTTTTGGCTTTTGAATTCACAACCTTTAGAATCAACTATGGTAATATAGTAATCTCCAAAATATAAACCGGAAAAAGTGTGAGTCGTTGATGCTGTTGTAACACTGGCACCTATTTGGATATTAGCATTGTTATATAAAGTGTAAACAAAAGGCGCTATACCACCAGAATTAATAGTTATATCTAAACTCCCAAGAATGTTTGAAATACATTGTACAGGGTTTCTGATAATAGAAACAACTATTGGTAATGGATCAACTAAGTTAATTGTTCCCATTGCTTCACAACTTTTCGAGTCTCTAACAACATAATTATATACGCCAGCGACTAAACCACCAAAAACGTTTGAAGAAACAAAAGTAGTGCCGCCATCAATACTATATGTAAAAGGCCCTTGGCCGGTTAAAGCTCTTAATCTAATAGAACCGTCGCTAAAACCATTACAAGTTGGGTTAATAAATGTACTGGAGGCAGTTACTAATACTGGGAGATTAACAGTTTGCACTCTAGATACAACGGTACATCCGTTTGCATCTGTAATTAAAAACTGGTAAGTTCCGTCTGTTGTAGCCGTATGTAAAAATGTTGTTGCTACCACACCATTTGAAGCACCATAGGCACCTCCGTTAAAAGAAACTTGATATGTAAAAGGTGCTGTTCCTCCAGCAATATTGCCAGTTATTATACCATTTGGTGATATAGTACAATCAAGATCTTTGGTTAAAACTGTATTCACCGTCATTACAGGTAAAGGTGCAATAGTGAAAGACTCTATGTATATACAATCATTAGCATCTTTTACTCTAAAAGTATAGGTATTTGGTGCTAACCCTGCAAATACGTTTGAAGTTTGATAAATAGTTGCAGATGCAGCAGGTAAAATTATTTGATATTCTAAAGTACCTGTCCCTCCAGTTGGAGTTAATGTTACGGTAGAAATATTTGATGGACAGGTTAAAGGTGTATTGCTAAATGCTAAATCCGTTGGTGGGTTTAAAGGATCTATAGTAATCGGAGCCATTGCAAAAGTACATCCACTTGCATCTTTAATTGTTACAACATAGGTTCCGTTAGTTAACCCTGAAAATGTAGTTCCGGCTTGAAAATTTAAACCATCTAAACTATAAGTATAAGGAGGGGTTCCGCCAGAAACTCCAGAAACAGATATGGTACCATTCGTAGTACATGTATACGGAGTTGTTAATGTTGTTGTCCCAATAATTGGAGGAACTTCAGTAATAGAAATAGGCTGTGGAGTAGACATACAAATATCAGTTCCTATAGTATATTGAACCACTACATCATAATTTCCAATTGCCAGACCCGTAAAAACTGGTGAATTAAAGAATGTGACACCATTGTCAATACTATACATTAAACTATTTCCATTGGCATTGGTAACATTAATATTTATGATCCCATTGTTACCTGAATTTGCGCATAAAATGTTTGTTTGTGTCACATTAAAATCTGGCGCTGGTATCGCATTTACTGTTATTGAAGTGTCTGCTGAACAGTTATTAGAATCCACAACTGTGATATTATATATTCCAGGAGTAGTTACCGTAATTATTGGTGTACTTTGAAAAACAGTAGTACTATTTACAAAATAGTAATATGGAGGTGTGCCACCAACAGGATATACCGTTATCTCACCATCTGTACAGGTCAAAGGCTTTGTAAGTGCCGCCGTTGCAGTTAATAATGGTGGATTTACAATATCAATGTTCCCTGAATAAATACATCCATCTTCAGTTGATACGTTTACAATATAAGTTCCTGGATTAAGATTTGCAAAAGTATAGTCACTTTCCATTACAGGGCCGACGCTATTTATAAGTGTGGCTCCTTGATAAATTGAATAAAAATATTGTGGCCCTACATCATTTGCAGCCAATATGACACTGCCTTTTTCTCCATAACAGTATGGTTGTGTAGTAGTAGTGGAGACCGTAAAATCTCGTTGTCTAATAAGAACATCGGGTACTGTAAAAATACATGGGTTTGGTGTGACACCAATTTGTCTGATATAAACTTGATAAATATTTGGTGAACCAATAGAAAAAATATTACTTGGTTGATAATTAACGCCATCGATACTGTACTCATAACCACTAGGAACGCCACCAACAGTTATCTCTCCCGGAGTAGTACATATGATGTCTTTTGAAGTAACAGTTGGAATTAATAAGTTTTCATACACATTAAAATAAAACTGATTAAAACATCCGCCTGTATAATTTAATGTCAATCTGAATTGCCCTGCCGTATCAATTGTAAAATTTGGTCCACTGCCAATTTGATTCCAAATACATGAAGGGTTTTCATTAGCACAATCTAAATCTGTGACCGCTGAACAACTTGTTTCATCTAATTTTTCCCAAATTATGTTCGACGTATCTGTAATATTAGTCTGAATAAATCTTGAATCATTGGCGCCACATAAGAAAAAATTGGGTAATAATTTTCCATCATTTGGACAAGTAACAACTTGATCAGCAAATGGGATTAAAGGATTGGTAACGCCAACACCAAAAGTAACAACATTAAATACTTGATCAATTGATTGACAAGGTGCAATAGCAGTATCATGTACATAATAAGTGCCTGGATTTGTTACAGTTATGGATTGTGATGTTCCTATAACGGGTGTCCCTGTTGGGCTAGTTGACCAAGAATAGGTATCATATCCACTTCCGGCAGTTAATGTTACATTTGATCCGCATAAGATTACTTCTTCTTCGAATGTACAATTACTTATATCTGCTAAAAAGTTTGCCGGACCTGGCGTTAATAAACACCCCGTATTACTATTAAAACTAGGGTCATCTGATATAGTAAAAGTTGGATTAATGGTCCCCTGATACGTTGCATATGCCTGATTATCAATATTACTTGAACAGGCATCACTTAACAAACTACAAGTATACACAACAGTAACTTTAAAACGTATTTCTGAAATAGGGTCATTTTCTTCAACTATAGATTCGTCAATCCTAAAAATAAGTTCTCTTGTAGTTGGATTATAACTTTGGACAGTTACTCCAGGTGGTAAAACTCCAATATCGGCAGGGTAATTAAAGACAACGTTTGTTGGCAAAATATCTCTAATAGTCAGGTTTGTGGCATCATCGTTTCCTTTATTTTGAAAAGCAATAGTATAGTAAAGCTCATCACCTAAATTAACTATTTGACCACCAATATCATTTCCAAATTCATCTTCAACAATTTTAGTAAGTACAATATCGGGTGCAATAATTTCAATAGCAAAAGCACTAAAATAATAGTAATAAATATCTAGATTACTCCCTAAACTAATAGTAGCTGAAGTAGCTCCATTAGGAATTAGTGTGTTTCCTGCATTAGGAATATTTATGATACCTGCGTCAAATCCTAAAGTATTAGAACCATCTGGAACTCTGGTAGTAAAAAGCTCTGGAGTATTGGTAACTGGATCAATATAAGAAACGGTGCTATTGAAAAAATTATCTCCAGGACGAATCACGGTACCTGCGCTATTTGTGGCGTTAATAGTCGTACCATTAAGTCGTAAATAATCTCCTGTATATCTTCGGTCTCCTTCTATAGTACTGAAGGCAAATTTAGCTCTTACTGGTCCAACAGGGATAGTGGTAAAACCAGAAACAGGAAATGTTTCATTTATTGTACTTGTTATTTTTGTAAAACCATCAAACGAGGTGATATACTTACTAGGTAACAGTGGATCTTCATAAACTATAAAAAGAGACCAACCTGCGGAAAGACCTTCTGAATTCGGTCTTGGGCCAACTAAGGAAGAAATATTAGCAACGGCATAAGTACCTTCAGGATCTGCAAGAGCCGTTAATAAATTAGTGACATCTTGGTAATAAACATAGGTATTAGAATTACTATTATTTGCAGCGTTCTGAAAATAAACTTGAGTTCCGGTAATATCTGTGTACGTGCCTCCTGGCACTTTGAATTTAATATCTGATATAGGATTTGCACCATTAACAACTGCACTCCAATATAAACCAGCATATACAATTTTATAGCAGTTAACATTATTTGGAACATCTAAATCTGCACTACTAGAATTGAATGTACTAGGATCACCATCAATATCTACATACACCGCAGCGTCAATTCTATCATTAGTATCTGTACCATTATATGGATTTGAAACGTGGATACCCACATTACTATTTCCAATTAAAAGAATATCACCTTTAATTGCCTGGTCATATCTAGGTACAAAAGGAACCAGATTTTGAGAAAACAACTGAGAAATAGCAAAAAACAAAATAACGATAAGCCCTTTGCTTAAGAAAGTAATGTTTTTCATAGTAGGTTAATTTTCTAATCTTTTATCTTCATTTGGGGTAAAGAAAAAAGAATTTTTTTATTAAAATGTAGGTATATAATTACTTAAAATTCATTTCAACCTATATTATTGCTCTTTAACAGCATAAATATATTGAAATATTTTATAAATGCCAAGTGAGGTACAATAAATTAAGAAAAGTATCGTTGTTTATCCATTTTTTGAACATTTAAACGATTTTTTAAATTTTTTGTAAGAATTTATTTCATAATTTACAAATTATTATTCATTCGTAACCTAGAAAATATTTTTAAAAGAAATTGAAAGTTTAAAACCATGAGAGTAACTTAAATGTGTTTTGATGCCATTACACCCAATGCATTAATTATTTATAATTTATTCTATTTTTAATTGAAAAAAAAATCTAAACAGTACATTGAAACTGTTTAGATTTTAGATTTGGATGATTAATTATAACGTTAATTAATGGACCGGACTTTGAGTACAAGGACAATTACTAATTCCTCGTAGAAAATCTAATCCTATGGTAATAACATGAGTACCTGAATTGTAACTTGACAAATCATTGATGGTTACCTGATAGGCATATCCAA
>JAHENA010000101.1:0-6428 GCA_024643405.1 Flavobacteriales bacterium
TGTCGATGCTAGTAATGTTTTCATTGAAGAAGGTGCAAAATTGGAGTTTACTATACTCAATGCTTCTACTGGACCAATTTATATTGGTAAAGATGCTGAAATTATGGAGGGCAGTATCATTCGAGGTCCTTTTTCAATAGGTGAAGGTTCTACAGTAAAAATGGGTGCTAAAATTTATGGTCCAACCACAGTTGGCCCTTTTTGTAAAGTTGGAGGTGAAGTTACAAATGCCGTACTTTTTGCATATTCAAATAAAGCTCATGAAGGCTATTTGGGAAATTCAGTTTTAGGTGAATGGTGCAATATAGGAGCAGACACCAATACTTCAAACTTGAAGAATGACTATTCGGAAGTGCGTCTTTGGGATTATCAAACCGAAAGTTTTGCCAAAACAGGTTTACAGTTTTGTGGCCTCATGATGGGAGATCACAGTAAATGTGGCATCAATACCATGTTCAATACAGGAACAGTAGTTGGTGTAAGTGCCAATATATTTGGAAGTGGTTTTCCACGTAATTTTATACCAAGTTTTAGTTGGGGAGGTCATGGCGGATTTACAACATATCTAACCAAAAAAGCTTTTGAAGTGGCCAAAGTTGTTATGTCACGCCGCAATATTGAATTTTCAGAACAAGATGCAGATATTTTAGAGCATGTTTTTGAAGAAACAAAAAGATTTAGAAGGGACTAATTAGTTTTTTCTTACTCTTTTCAATTCCAATAGATTTATAGGATTAATGCCCAAACCTTTTACATTTTTTCTTGTAAAACGCACTACTTCGTCATAAAATAGGGGGACCATTATAGCTCTATCCATAGCCAAAGAATCTATGGTTGTATATAAATGTTTCCGTTCTATAATGTTAGTTATTGTGAATGCTTTATCATATAAACTATCTACAGTTTCATTTTTAAAGTGAAAATAATTTGAACCTTTTGGGGCAAAGTTTTTACTATAAAATATAGATAAATAGTTTTCTGCATCTAAATAGTCGGCCACCCAAGAACTTCTAAACATATCCACTTTGCCGTTAGATCTGGCACTCCTTAAAGAAGCTTCTGGCATAACATCTACTTTAATAGTTAAACCTGTTTTTTCAAGTTCTTGTTGAATGAATTCACAAAAACTTAAGTAATTATTAGTTGTGGTTAAGGTGATTTCTGGACTGGAAATACCACTTTCATTCTTGAATTGTTCAACCAATTGCTTAGCTTTTTCAGGTTGATAGGTAAAACCAATAGATTCTTTATGACCTGCAAGGCCAATTGGTATAAATCCGCCATTTGCAGGATTTCCAATTCCATTTCGCAAATAAATCATCATTTTTTTTCTATCAAAACCATAATTAATCGCTTTTCTAATTAATTCAGATCTTATTTCAGGTGTTTCAGAATTTAAATAAAAACCTAAATATTCGGTATTTAAATAAGGACCTCGAATCATATTAACATCATTTACATACAAATCGCGTAATTTACCATTGGCAGTTAAAATTTCGTCTTTATAAGAAGCGTCCAATCCAGAAACATAATCAATATTCCCTTGAGCAAATTGTAAAAATTCACTTTGTTTGTCTGGTAAAAAGGTAAGTGTAATGGCCTCTAAATAAGGTAATTGGTATCCTGAAGCATCTTTTTCAAAATAGAGTTCATTCTTTCTAAGAACAAGTTTAATATTTTCTTCCCAGCGTTTAAACTTAAATGGACCTGTTCCAATTGGGTTAGACCTAAAACTATTGCCATAATATTCTACAATTTCTTTGGGAACCACACTACAGTATTTCATGGTCAATAAACCTATAAAAGCTGGAAATGGTTGCTTAAGTTCTATTTGGAAAATCGTATCGTTTATGGCCTTAAAATCATTTACCTTGTTCAAAACCCAACTTCCTGGAGCAGCTACTTTATCATCTCTCAATCGGTTAAGGCTATATTCAAAATCCTTGGCAACAACTATTCTTGTTGAATCTTTGCCAAAAAGTTTATGTTTATGAAAATAAACGTCATTGCGTAGGTGAAATGTATAGGTTTTGGCGTCATCAGAAATCGACCAGTTTTTCGCGATACAGGGATTAATGTTTAAAGCGGTATCTAGTTGTACAAGCCCATTGAAAATTTGATTATTAATAGAATTATCTTGTAATGTTCTTGAAAATGCAGGATCTAAAGTATTTATGCCCGCATGTTCATTATATCTAAACACCAAATGATCTTTATTATGATTTGAATCACTTTCGCAGGAAAAGAAAATGAAAAACATGCAACTTATTGATAAATAGCATATTGTTTGCGTTAAATGCTTAGAAACATGTTTTAACATATAATTTTTTAGTTGTAAATTTGCTGCCTTGGTAAAAATACAAGAATGAACGCTAGAAAAAAAGTCGCATTTTATACTTTAGGTTGTAAGCTTAATTTTTCTGAAACTTCTACAATTGCAAGACGTTTTAATGATGAAGGTTTTGATCGTATTGACTTTTCAGAAAAGGCAGATATTTATGTGATCAATACGTGTTCGGTTACCGAAAATGCTGACAAGCGTTTTAAAACCATTGTTAAGCAAGCACAGAAGGCAAACCCAGAGGCTTTTATAGCGGCAATTGGATGTTATGCCCAATTAAAACCACAGGAATTGGCAGATGTTAATGGTGTAGATTTGGTTTTGGGTGCGACCGAGAAATTCAAAATCACCGATTACCTTAACGATCTCTCAAAAAATGATTTTGGAAAAATACATTCATGTGAAATTGAAGAGGCCGATTTTTATGTAGGTAGCTATTCTATAGGTGATAGAACTCGTGCTTTTTTAAAGGTTCAGGATGGTTGCGATTATAAATGTACATTCTGTACCATCCCTTTGGCAAGGGGTATTTCACGTAGTGATTCCATGGAAAATGTTTTGAAAAATGCGCGAGAGATTTCTGAACAAAATATAAAGGAAATAGTTCTTACTGGAGTGAATATTGGGGATTATGGCAAAGGTGAATTTGGAAATAAAAAACACGAACATACTTTTTTGGATTTGGTTAAAGAATTGGATAAAGTAGACGGCATTGAAAGATTACGAATTTCATCCATAGAACCTAATCTTTTGAAAAACGAAACCATTGAATTAGTTTCAAAATCCAGGGCTTTTGTACCACATTTTCATATGCCTTTACAGAGCGGGAATAATGACATTTTAAAACATATGAAACGTCGTTATAACAAAGAATTATACTTCGACAGGGTTTCTAAAATCAAGGAAGTTATGCCAAATGCCTGTATTGGAGTAGATGTTATTGTAGGCTTTCCTGGTGAGACCGATGAACATTTTTTGGAAACTTATAATTTTTTAAATGAACTAGATATTTCATACTTACACGTATTTACGTATTCAGAAAGAGATGATACCGAAGCTGCCATAATGGAAGGTGTTGTACCTATGAATGTTAGGAACAAGCGAAGTAAAATGCTTAGGGGATTATCGGTTAAAAAGAGAAGGGCTTTTTATGAAAGTCAATTGGGAAGCACCAAAACAGTCTTATTTGAGAGTGAAAACAAGGAAGGTTATATTCATGGATTTACAGAGAATTATGTTAAAGTTAAATCACCTTGGAATCCTGAATTAGTCAACACACTTCATGAAGTTGAACTGACAAAAATTGATGATGACGGCTTGGTAAGATTTGAGTTTACAGAAGTTTTTTCTAAATAAAGCATTCTTTTTATACAAATCATCTTTGATTTAAGCGCTTTATCTAATTTTTTAGTGCAGAGAATATCAATATAGTTAGTTTTGGCTCAATTCTTTAGAACCCCAAATCATGAAAAGAATCTTTTTTATTTTATTTATTTCAATAGTAACATTCTCTTGTTCAAATGAGAATTATGATCTTCAATCGGTTGAATTGACTGGTGTTTGGGAGCAAATTGACAGTGATGCTAATTCCACAAAGGTTTATAGATTAGTTTTTGGTTCAGATCAAACAGGATTGAAGATTTATACAATAACTAATGATACAGGTGAAGTTAATTCTAGCGCAAGCGCTTTTAATTGGGAACTAAACGACACTGTAATTACCCTTTCAGAAAATGAAATATCAAAGAAAATTTATGTAATAAATACAGAAGAAAATGTTTTTTTGATGACTGAAGATAATTTGCGAATGGATAAGATATCAGACGATTATTCGCAATATTACTAACAAATTGGTTAAACAACATCAATAAAAAATACCTAAGCTATTGCTTAGGTATTTTTATTTTTATATAGTTTGATTATTCTTAGTACTTATATTCTAATACCAACAGGCAACATTTTTTTGTATTTCCTGTTTTTTCTTATAAATCTTGCTATTTCAGGACTAGTTGGCACAACACTAATGTTTCGTTCGCCAATATTTTCAAATACCATTGTTAAAAATTCCTTTTCAAAATCTTCAGATTTTATAGCGTCTGGGATGATAAGCTTGGTTAGAAATATCTTTCGGTCCTGAAGAGAATATTCGATTTTTGCCAATTGTTCATCAACTTTAAGTTCGTATTGACGTAAAAAATCGTTGTCTACTAGTTCTGCTGCATCAGTCATAATATTATAGTTTTTTAATTCAATGGTAGTGTAGAAATGCTATTTTACATAGCTTTGCAATGCAAAAGTACAAAAAATATTGTAAACATTATAGGTAAGTGCCTCTAAATGCTTATTAAATAAACCTTTACTGATTAGATAGTGTTCGATCTGATTTTCAGGCACATCAAAAATCATTAATTTCTATTAATGGAAAATGACATCATACACGTGTATTTTATGCCAGGAATGGCTGCAAATCCGTCAATATTTGAAAATATAAAATTACCTGAATATCAATTTAAAATCCATTTATTGGAGTGGATCATTCCAATTGAAAATGAGACTTTACAAGACTATGCTAAACGAATAGCCACAAAAATCGAACATCAAAATCCTGTATTGATAGGTGTTTCTTTTGGGGGAATTTTGGTACAAGAGATGAGTAAATTGATTGAGTGTAAAAAAGTAATCGTTATTTCTAGTGTAAAATCAAAGAATGAACTCCCAAAACGATTGAAAGTTTTAAAGGTCACAAATGCTTACAAAATTTTGCCAACTCAATTGATTGCTAATATTGATCATTTATCAAAGTTTGTATTTGGTAAAACAATAAACAAAAGAATAAAGCTTTATCAAAAATATCTTTCAGTTAGAGATAAATTGTATTTAGATTGGGCAATAAAACAGATCATTTTTTGGGATCAGGAAAATCCCGACCCAAAAACTATTTATATTCAAGGAGACCATGATATGGTTTTTCCGCATACATGTCAAGGAAATTGTATTGTCGTTAAAGGCGGAACTCACATCATGATCATTAATAAGTTTAAATGGTTTAATGAACATTTGCCTAAACTTATACTTAATTAATTTTGAAAGGATTACTAAAATTATTTACATTTATCAAAAATTTACATCATGAAAATCATTAAAAATATTTTGGCAATTGTTGGTTTAGTATGTTTGTCAGGGCTATTTATTTTTGCTGTACAAAAGGCCCCTTCAGATGACAATTTGGATTCTAAATCTAAATTAATAAACGACTATAATGTATATGCTATTTCAATACCAGATCATTTGGATTTTGCTGGTGAAACAGTTCCTCTTAACGATCCTGATGTTTATGAACGTATGGATAGAGAACTTCTTGTAAATACGTATTGGCAGTCTAATGGCTTATTAATGTTTAAGCGAGCAGAAAAATATTTTCCAGTTATAGAGCCCATTTTGAAAAAAAATGGCATACCAGACGATTTTAAATATTTAGCTGTCATTGAAAGCGGATTGATCAACGTAGTTTCTCCAGCGGGTGCAAGAGGAGTTTGGCAAATCATGCCGGCTACAGCACGCGAAAATGGGTTGGAAGTTAATGATAATGTCGATGAACGTTACAATTTGATAAAATCTACAGAAGTGGCATGTAAATATTTATTGAAATCTAAAGAAAGCCTTGGATCTTGGACATTAGCTGCCGCAGCTTATAATGCAGGAAATACTGGGGTTTCAAAACGTCTAGAAGAACAACAGGTAACAAATTATTATGATTTGTTATTAGGCGAAGAAACAGGCCGTTATTTATTTCGAATTATAGCACTTAAAGAGATTTTAAAAAATCCAGAAAAATATGGTTATAATTTTACTAAGGAAGATTTATATAAGGATATTCCAACATATACTGTAAAAGTCGATACTGCCGTAACTGACTTTACCGCTTTCGCTAAAGGTTTTGGAATAAATTACAAAATATTAAAGATTCATAACCCTTGGTTAAGGGAACCAAAACTAAACAATAAAACTAGAAAAGTTTATAACATAGAAATCCCAAAAGAAGGGTATTATTCAACTAAACCGTAAATAAGTTTTAATTTAATAAAGA
>JAHENA010000101.1:6528-8852 GCA_024643405.1 Flavobacteriales bacterium
CATAACCCTTGGTTAAGGGAACCAAAACTAAACAATAAAACTAGAAAAGTTTATAACATAGAAATCCCAAAAGAAGGGTATTATTCAACTAAACCGTAAATAAGTTTTAATTTAATAAAGATTTATCCTCTTCGTTTTTGTTGTCTTATAGAGCCACCTGCTCCATAATGTTGATTAGGAATGGATGCTTTTTTCATTTGCTGTTTCATCATCTTAATTTGCTCACCAAGCATATTTCTTTTATCCAGTTTTTGGGCTTCAGCCAATAATTTTTGAGCTTCTTGTGGTCTTCTTTTGCTAAAGGCTATTCCAGCCAAATTAAGTTTTGCCATAGCAAGATCATGATCCATTGAAAGTCCAAACTCAACAGCTTTCTTAAAAAACTTTTCAGCTTCATTCATATTGGTTTGGGATACCATTATTCCATTTAAAAAGTTATAATAACCTTGCTGTTTTTTCACTAAGGCACTTGAAGGGTTTTTAATTTTATTTAACCATTTAGTAGCTCCTGCAAAATCTTGCTTTCGCAATTTTAAAAAAGCTAAAAGAATGAATTCATTTTTAAAATAAAGAAACACAAAAATTGAAGAAAGAAGAATATACATAATACCATTACCGATATTTCCTTCAGTAAATTGATAGATGGCATAACCAAATACCAATACGGCAATAGTCAATTTTATATTTTTATTATACATGGTGTTTAAATTAAGTGAGCAAAGGTAATAAAAACTATTAAAAATATTTTTAAAATTAGGTTTGGCAAAGTAAAAAGTCTTTGTATATTTGCACGCAGTTTTGGAAAAGCTTTCCTTGCTATATTTTTAATTCAGAAGAAGATTTTTAAAGTTATAAGACAATGAGTAAAAGAACGTTTCAACCGTCAAAAAGAAAAAGAAGAAACAAACACGGTTTTAGAGAAAGAATGGCTACTGCTAATGGTAGAAAAGTTCTTGCAAGTAGAAGAGCTAAAGGAAGAAAAAAATTGTCTGTATCATCTGAAACAAGACATAAAAAATAATGATTAACAATTGTTGATATTTAAAGGTGTTACTTAGACGTAACACCTTTTTTTATACCTATATGATACCTATTTTTGAAAACTTAAAGTTTATGTAATGCCAAAAAACAAAAAATTAAAATCTATACTTATTATTGGATCAGGACCTATTGTTATAGGCCAAGCTTGTGAATTTGATTATTCTGGGACACAGGCACTTCGATCACTTCGTGAAGACGGAATTGAAACCGTATTGATCAATTCCAACCCGGCAACCATTATGACTGATCCAACAATGGCGGATCATATTTATTTGTTACCGTTAACTACTAAATCAATAATAAAAGTATTAAATGAACATCCTAATATTGATGCAGTGTTGCCAACAATGGGTGGGCAAACAGCTCTTAATTTATGTATAGAAGCCGATGAAAAAGGGATATGGAAAGACTTTAATATTGACCTTATAGGTGTAGATATTTCAGCCATTAACATTACCGAAGACAGAGAGCAATTTAGAGAATTAATGTTGAAAATTGGTATCCCTATGGCACCACAGGCAACAGCCAATTCTTATCTTAAAGGAAAAGAAATTGCCCAGGAATTTGGATTTCCATTAGTAATCAGAGCATCTTATACTTTAGGTGGTGCAGGCGCTTCTTTTGTCCATAAGGAAGAAGAATTTGATGAACTTTTAACACGTGGCCTAGAAACTTCACCAATACATGAAGTCATGATTGATAAAGCTTTGATAGGTTGGAAAGAATATGAACTAGAGCTTTTGCGTGACAAAAATGATAATGTTGTTATCATCTGTACTATAGAAAATATGGATCCAATGGGTATCCATACAGGTGATTCCATAACAGTTGCACCAGCAATGACATTGTCAGACACTACTTATCAACGTATGCGTGATATGGCCATTCATATGATGCGAAGCATTGGGGATTTTGCAGGTGGTTGTAATGTTCAGTTTGCAGTTAGTCCAGATGAAAATGAAGATATTATTGCCATCGAGATTAATCCTCGAGTTTCACGATCTTCAGCATTAGCAAGTAAAGCGACAGGATATCCTATTGCAAAAATAGCTGCCAAATTAGCAATTGGTTACAGTTTGGATGAGTTAAATAACCAAATTACTAAATCAACTTCTGCCTTATTTGAACCAACTTTAGATTATGTAGTCGTAAAAATCCCACGTTGGAATTTTGATAAATTCGAGGGTTCAGATCGAACTTTAGGTCTTCAAATGAAATCGGTAGGAGAGGTGATGGCTATTGGTCGTTCGTTCCAGGAAGCACTTCACAAAGCAACTCAATCT
>JAHENA010000102.1 GCA_024643405.1 Flavobacteriales bacterium
CAGGCGGTCACCGTTGGGGCTTATGGTGAATTAACCTATAATCAGCCAGAAGGAAAAAACGGAGAACTAGATGTTCAGCGTCTGGTTTTACTTTTCGGATATAAGTTTAATGATAAAACCCAGTTTGTAACAGAAGTTGAATTTGAGCATGTTCAAGAAGTATATATAGAACAAGCATTTGTAAATTACGCTGTCGGTTCAAACGTAAGTTTACGCGGTGGTTTAATGCTGGTGCCTTTTGGTATTATCAATGAATTTCATGAACCTACCACTTTTAATGGCGTGGAACGTCCGGAATTGGATAATGTGATTGTTCCATCAACATGGAGAGAACTGGGATTTGGGGTTGCTGGTAGATTTAATGAGCTTTCATTAGGGTATCAGGCCTATGTTTTTAATGGTTTTAAATCCACAAGTTTTGATGGTTCTGGCGGTGTTAACGGGGCCTTAAAAGGATCTAATGGGTTAAGAGGCGGCAGACAAAAAGGCGTGCAGTCTACTATTGATAGTCCGACCTTTTCCATGAAGTTAGATTATTACGGATTACCGGGACTTAGATTAGGATTGTCTGGATATTTTGGAGACACACAGGCAGAAGATGCTGTAGAAGATATAGATGGCGCCAATATTGGTATTTCTATGTTAGGATTAGATGCGCGTTATGCCTTTCAACGATTTACAGCGAGAGGACAATATGTTTATGGTTCCTTGTCTGACACAGAAGCCTACAATAATTTAACAGGTAATGATTTAGGAAGTGCGTTACAAGGCTGGTATGTGGAAGGCGCTTATAATCTATTACCACAAACCAAAGAACAGCGATTATTTGCGTTTTTAAGATATGAAAAATATGATACGCATGCTGATACGGATGGTTTGTTATTAAGAAATGATGCCTATAACAGAAAAGATGTCACCCTTGGATTAAGCTATCATATTGCTCCGGGCGTGGTGGTTAAAGGGGATTATCAATTTAGAGATAATGCATTGGCAGGTTCAAATGTAGATAACCGACTTAATTTTGGTTTAGGTGTTTGGTTTTAATCATATTTACTAAACCGTAGCATGATGCGCATTCAGAAATGGTTGCTCATCATGTTGTTTAAATTTTAATAACTAATTTTAACCCATGAGATTCAGGCAAGGTATATTAATTGTATTTGGTTTTTCATTGTTGTCCTTTGGTTTACCAAAAAATCTGGAAAAGAAGGTGAATAAGGAAATTGTCGACACATTTGAATTAGAAAATTTTGATTTGACGAGTGTTGCTATTCCTTCTGAAATTGAAAAAACACTGCCTTCTAGATTTGAAGCAGATAATTTATTCAAAATTGAATCCAATAAGAAGTTTGTTGCCTATGCCTATGTTTCTCAAGCACCGAGCAAAACAGCTCTTTTTGATTACTTAGTATTCTTAGATTCAGATTTGGTAGTTATTAAAACGAAAGTTCTAATATACAGAGAAGAGTATGGCGGGGAAATAGGAAGCAGACGCTGGTTAAAACAATTCATTGGCAAAAATGAAAAGGACGATTTAAAATATGGCGAAAATATTATAGCCATATCAGGGGCAACCATTTCCGTAAGGTCATTTACTGAAGCCATGAATAACTTGTTGAAATCCTTAAAAATTCTTCATTCTAAAAATATTTTATAGATGTCAATAAATGGATATATTTTTTTACTACCCAAAGAGATTAAAGTGCTCATTGGTGTATTTGTAATTGTGTTAAGTATAGGTTTTTTTTCTGGATTATTATTCGTTGGAGAAACCTCTTCTGCCAATCCTAATGGCATTGAGGAACAATATTTAGGAAACGAACATGATGAAGACGCAGAAGTGATGAAATTTAAAAAAAGTGAAAAAGAAATGTTATCGTTAGTGCATTCTCATGTCTTATCCATGTCAATCATTTTTTTCTTACTGGCGCTAATCGTCTCCATAACGAAGCTTAATAAGCCATTAAAAATGTTTTTAATGGTAGAGCCATTAGTGTCTGTTGTTCTGACCTTTGGGGGATTATATTTTTTATGGACAGGCATGCACTGGATGAAATATATTGTCATGTTTTCCGGAACATTAATGACGGTTTCCTTTCTGCTGTCGGTAATTGTAATTTTAAAACAATTATTGCAAAAAGCATCCTAAATGTTGCCTATCTCAGGCTACGTTATATTTATGTTAACGACACTTTATTATAAAGTTTGTTATTATTAAATATTGTATATTTTATCTGTTTTTTTATTTTTTATTAATGACAGATTGAATCTACGATATTATGTTTTTTTGTAATTTCAAATGAAAAAAAATGCGTAGATTTGCACGCAATTATAACATAATTGCATCATGACTTCACATCAAAACAAAATAGTAGGAGAAGGGTTAACCTACGACGATGTCCTTTTAGTTCCAGCGTATTCAGATGTTCTTCCTCGGGAAGTTAATATTCAAACAAAGTTTACTCGTAATATTACCATTAATGTGCCTATTATTTCAGCAGCTATGGATACCGTTACTGAAAGCAAAATGGCTATCGCTATGGCTCAGGAAGGCGGTATAGGGGTGTTGCACAAAAACATGTCCATTGAGGCTCAGGCTTTGAAAGTGAGAAAAGTGAAGCGTGCGGAAAGCGGAATGATTATAGATCCGGTAACATTACCATTAACCGCAACGGTTAAGGATGCTAAACAAAGTATGGCGGAACATGGTATTGGTGGTATACCCATTGTTGATGAATCCAGAACGCTTAAAGGGATCGTCACCAATCGTGATTTACGTTTTGAACATGATAATAGCCGTCCTATTATTGAGGTAATGACCAGTCAAAATCTGGTAACAGCTTCTGTTGGGACCTCATTACAGGATGCAGAAATTATCCTGCAGCAATATAAAATTGAAAAGCTTCTTATCGTTGACGACCAGTATAAACTGTCAGGCTTAATTACGTTTAGAGATATTACTAAACTCAAATTGAAGCCTATGGCAAATAAAGATGCTTTTGGTCGTTTACGCGTAGCTGCTGCGATTGGTGTAACAGGTGATGCCGTTGAACGTGCTGAAGCATTGGTGAATGCTGGAGTTGATGCGGTGGTGATAGATACAGCGCATGGTCATACAAAAGGGGTGGTTGCTGTTTTAAAAGAAATTAAATTGAATTTTCCGCAGTTGGATGTCATTGTAGGCAACATTGCAACGGGTGCTGCCGCTAAATATTTGGTAGAAGCTGGTGCAGATGCAGTTAAAGTCGGTATAGGTCCAGGTTCTATTTGTACCACACGAGTGATTGCTGGTGTTGGTTTTCCACAGTTTTCTGCGGTATTAGAAGTGGCTGCTGCCATCAAAGGGACTGGTGTTCCAGTGATTGCGGATGGCGGTATTCGATACACAGGCGATATCCCTAAAGCCATTGCTGCGGGAGCGGACAGTGTGATGTTAGGATCGCTTTTAGCAGGAACCAAAGAGTCTCCGGGAGAAACCATTATATATGAAGGGAGAAAATTCAAGTCCTACCGTGGTATGGGCTCTGTAGAGGCCATGAAACATGGGAGTAAAGACCGTTATTTTCAGGATGTGGAAGATGACATTAAAAAATTAGTGCCAGAAGGAATCGTAGGGCGTGTACCTTATAAAGGTGATTTATATGAAAGTATTCACCAATTTATTGGTGGTTTACGTGCTGGCATGGGATACTGTGGCGCAAAAAATATTGAAGCCTTAAAAGAAAACGGACAATTTGTTAAAATTACTGCAAGTGGGATTAATGAAAGCCATCCGCATGATGTAACCATTACCAATGAATCTCCTAATTATTCCAGATAATTTTTACACTTGTTAACGGTAGCTTGCTTAGTGAGCATCTCATTAATGAAAAAAAATGTCATTTTGGCATTTTTTTAGATTAAAATATGTCAAAATGTTCATATTTTAATAGATGCAATAGCAGTTTAAAGAAAATTTTTAAAGTTAAATTCTGTCTTTTCATTTTGGTATTTTTTTTGCACAGGAAGCATTGAAATCAATCAAAGATTTCAAACTTGAAATAATGTTTAATTTAAAATTTTGTAGCTATGAACAATTTAATTAATGTTCCTAAAAGCGGAAGTTTAGCAAACACTAATTCAAATGTAAACTT
Source organism: Flavobacteriales bacterium (assembly GCA_024643405.1). GTDB lineage: Bacteria > Bacteroidota > Bacteroidia > Flavobacteriales > Flavobacteriaceae > Yeosuana. The sequence goes on from JAHENA010000102.1 coordinate 4,134, forward strand.
CCCTACTTTGTCAAATTGGTTAGATGATATTTTTAACAGAGATGTGCCATCCGTATTTACTTCAAATTTTAACACAGGTATTACCTTACCAAAGGTAAATATTATAGAAACTGCTGATGCTTTTATTGTTGAAATGGCAGTTCCTGGACTTAAGAAATCCGATTTTCAGGTAGACCTTGACAATCAAGTTTTATCAATATCTACCGAAACCAATGAGGAAAATGAACATAAAGATGGAAACTATACTCGTAGAGAATTCGGTTATTCTTCCTTTAAAAGAACCTTTTCATTACCAGAAACCGTAAATGATGCTCAAATTGATGCGAGTTATAAAGATGGAATTTTGAGTATTCTTTTACCTAAAAAAGAAGAAGCAAAGCAAAAACCAGCGCGATCCATCAAAATTTCATAATTTTTCTACTAAACATTTTATGATTGAATGATAAGATTTGGAGATTGTTTTGTCAATCTCCAAATCTTAATATTTATTTTTTAACTAATACAATAGTTAGGAAGTATTCATGATCTGCATTGAAAAGAATATGCAATGCAGCTCTAAACCTTATTAGCTTCAATATATTTTAGCCTTGCTATAATATGGACGTAAAGAGTCGTTTCATCAGCTATAAGAAGTGAATAATTTTTCTGACCTAGTCAAAAAATCATTATCAATTATTATAAACTTGCCCTCGATGAGGTTTTAAAGCATCCCGTAAAGGTTTCATACCGGCTTCATCAACCACTAAAAAAGCAATACTGTGCGAGTCGTGTATATCTTCAATACCTGTGATGGTGATATCAAGGCGTTCTACCTGAATATATTGCTTTAAATGAATTTCATGATGTTCCGCAATTTTATGCGCATCAGGACCATGAAAATCCCATATGAGTTTTAATTTTCGCACTTGCTATTTTATTTAAAATTTATAAAAAATAAAGATACTAAAGTAATCTTTAAACCGTTTGTTAAAGCGACTTGTAATATAGCTTTATATTGCTATTTTTGTAAACAAAGTATAATTTTTATTAAATGAAATTAAGATATTTCCCCGCAGTAGTTCTGAGTTTGTTTTTATCCGTTATGCAGGCACAAACAAATGAAGATGACGTACTTTTTACTATTGATAATGACCCGGTTTATTCCTCAGAGTTTATTAGAGTTTATAATAAAAACATCGACCTTGTACAAGATGAATCTCAAAAAGATGTTGATGAATATTTAAACCTCTTCACCAATTATAAATTAAAACTTAAAGAAGCTTATAATTTAGGACTTCAAAACAAAGAATCTTATATCAGAGAATTAGATAGTTATAAAAAACAATTGGCTAAAAATTTTATGACGGACACTAAAGTAACTGAAGCTTTAGTTGAAGAAGCCTATGACCGTGTTTCAAATGAGGTGAAGGCCAGTCATATTTTGGTGCGTTTTGCAGAAAACGCGAGTCCTGAGGATACCTTAGTTGCCTATAATAATATTGTGAAACTAAGAGCACGTGCTTTATCAGAAGGATTTGAAAAGGTAATGAAAGACGTACATAACGGGCAAACACTTTTTGGAGAAGAATTGGGTTATTTTTCAGGTTTTAGAATGGTTTATCCCTTTGAAAACGCTGCTTTTAATACCAAAGTAGGAGAGATATCTCAGCCGTTTAGGACCCGTTTTGGATACCATATTGTTAAAATATATGATAAACGTAAATCTAGAGGTGAGCGCACTATTGCCCATATCATGGTTAGTACAAAACCTGGTGATACCTTAGCTGAAAGCGCAGAAATTAGGATCAATGATATCTATAAAAAGCTTCAGCAAGGTGAAGATTTTGAATCATTGGCAAAACAGTTTTCTGACGATACAAGTTCAGCTGGCAAAGGTGGTATGCTGGCACCATTTGCTGCAGGTCAATTAAGTTCACAGGAATTTGAAGACGCGGCTTTTGGTATTGAAAATATTGGTGATGTTTCAAATCCTGTAAAAACACAATATGGTTGGCATATTTTAAAATTATATGATAAACAACCCGTAAAACCATTTTCTGATTTAAAACCAGAATTGGAAATGAAAGTAAAGCGCGATGAGCGTTCACATTTAATTGATGATGCCTTGGTGAGCAAATTAAAGATGAAGTATCATGTGAGTAATAATCAAAATGCCTTAGACTATTTTATTTCTGTTTTAAATGACGATTATTTTAAAAGAACCTGGAAATTGCCAGAGAATTTTAATGGAAATTCAGATTTTATTAAAATTGGAACTCAAACTTATACTTATCAGGATTTTGGAGATTTTTTAGTAAAAAACCAACGCAGTATTCAGGTAAAAACGCCGTTTAGCGAGATAGTATCTAAACAATACGATGCCTTTTTAAGTGATTGTTTAATGCAATATCAGGAAGCACATTTAGAAGAAGAAAATAAGGATTATGCCAATATAGTGCAGGAATACAGAGATGGTTTGCTGTTATTTGATTTAATGGAAACAACGATATGGAATGCCTCAAGAACAGATTCTATTGCTATTCAGGATTTTTATAATACGCATAAAGAAAATTACATGTGGCCTAACAGGGTGGATGCCGTCGTTGCCTCTTCTTCTAATGAAAATGTATTGAAAAAGGTTGGTAAATTATTGGAAAAAAATACGGAGCCTGAAGATATTAAAAAGTTGTTGAACAAAAATAATGAAGTGAACGTCATATTTACAACAGGACTGATGGAAACTAAAGATCAGTCTTTACCAGAAAATTTGGAATTTAAAAAGGGTCTTTCAAAAATCTATAGGCATAATAATGGTTTTGTAATTGTTAAGGTTAAAGATATTTATCCTATTGCTCAAAAATCACTTGATGAAGCCAGAGGTAATGTTGTAGGAGACTTTCAAACATTTAAAGAGACTACTTGGATTGATGAATTAAAAAACAAATTTAAGGTTAATGTAAATCAGGAGGCTTTAGTAAAGGTGAAGTCTGCAATTAAAAATCAATAGGTGCGAAATAAAATATATATAGTGTTTTTAGTTTTATGCATTTCTTCATGTAATTATTTTTTCAAAGAAACGGATGATAGGGTGAAAGTGGCAAGAGTCAATGGTACCTATTTATATTATGATGATATTAAAGATCTGGTTTCTGAAAACACGTCTAAAGAAGATAGTATTTTACTGGTTCAAAACTATATAAACAGATGGGCAACTCAACAATTGTTTGTAGATGGCGCCATGTTAAACCTTAATGAAACGCAACAAGCGTCATTTAATAAATTGGTAACTCAATATAAAAATGATTTGTATACAAAGGCCTATATTGAAGCTTTGGTAAAAAGAAGTATAGACACTACCGTCACTGATGAAGAATCCAAAACCTATTATCAGGCTAATGAGGAAGTTTTTAAGTTAAATGAAGACCTGATTAAGTTTCGTTATGTTCATGTTGATGAAAACATGATTGATTTTAATAAAATTGAACAAAAATTTAAACGTTATAATAAAATCGATAAAAAAGAACTTGATTCAATTTCTGTTCAATTTAAATCATATTCATTAAACGACTCGATTTGGATAAAAGTCAGTCAGGTAATTAATAAAATTTCTATCATTACTCCGGAAAATAAAAATGAACTGTTAAAAAAATCTAATTTTGTACAACTCAAAGATTCATTAGGAGTATATTTGATGCAGATTAATGATGTTTTATTGCGCGGTGATACAGCGCCTTTGGAATACGTAAAACCTACCATTGACCAAATTGTTATTAATCAAAGAAAACTTGAACTTATTAAGCAATTAGAAAAAGATATTACCCAGGATGCCATCAAAAATAAACAATTCGAAATTTACAATTAATTTGAAATACCTATTTGCCTTTTTTATAACTTTTATTGCAGTAAATGTGATATCTGCTCAAGAAATAATTGAGGACGAAGTCATTGATTCTATTAAGCCTGTTGAAACTATAAAATCCATTGAAGCTACAAAAGATGCTGATACCACAAATACTTTTATACCTAAAAAAGTTGATGGCGTTGCAGCTGTGGTTGGTGATTATATAATTCTGGATTCAGATGTAGATAAAGCCTATTTACAATTAGAAGCACAAGGTGTGAATATAAAAGAAATTCCTCGTTGTCAACTTTTTGGTAAGTTGCTGGAAGACAAGCTTTATGCACATCACGCCATACAGGATAGTATCCCGGTTTCTGATGCTGAAATTCGCCAAAATATTGATTACCAAATACAGCAGTTTCTTCAGACTACGAACGGCTCTATGGAAAAGCTTTTAAGCATTTATAATAAAGAAGATGAGAAAAGTTTAAGGGAAGAAATGTTTGAAATCAATAAAAGCAATGAATTAGCGCGAAAAATGCAGGCAAAAATTGTAGAAGAAGTTGAAGTGACTCCTGAAGAAGTAAGAGATTTTTTTAATAAAATTCCTAAAGATGACCGACCGACTTTTGGAACAGAACTTAAAGTTGCTCAGATAGTTGTGGAACCTAAAGTGACTGATCAGGAAAAGTTGCGTATTGTTGACCAATTAAAACAGTTTAGAGCAGATGTTTTAGAAAATGGCG
>JAHENA010000024.1 GCA_024643405.1 Flavobacteriales bacterium
GTGTCATTTAATAGGGTTACATTATATTTCCCTGCGGTACTATAGGTTATAGAGCTTAAGGTCCATTCACCTTTAATAACTTTTTTAGATTCTCTAACCGTTTTAGAGGTTCCACAAGATAATAACATGAACACAATGCCGATGCTTAAGGCTAATTTTTTCATAATTTCATAAATTAAATTTTAAAACAAAATTAAGCAGAAGTCTATTTGATTACTTACAACTTTAACTTTTTATATTATACAATTGATATACGAAGTTTAGTACTATCAAGACTTTTTTATTTGATTAAATATTTATTACTGTGTATAAAAGTCGATTGTAAAGCCGAGTTACTTAAGATTGTCTTTGAAACAAGGTATAAATATAAGGGCGTTCTCCTCCAAAAGGATTGATAAATGTATGGTTAAAGGTTTTAATTAATTTAAAATCAGAACCCAAGCTATTCTGAAGCATTTCTACATTGTAACGCTTTAAATCCAGTCCACAACATTTTTGAGCACCATCTAAGGAAAAGACAGCAATCAAAACATAACCATTTTTACTCACTATTTTCTGAATAAGATTGAAATAGCTCTTTTGCTCATCTTCTTTCAAGAAGAAATGTAATACTGCGCGATCAATCCATAAATCTATATTCTGAAGTTGATTTAATTTAGTTGAATTGGTTAAATCATCTAAAATACAAGTGAGATTGTAATTATCTGATTTTTTGACACGGTCTTTTAATTTCTTTAACGCCAAATCACTAATATCATTAGCAATAATATTGGTAAAACCCTTTTCAATAAGCGTGTTTATTAAGGTAGTTGTTCCTGCTCCCACATTTAAAATAGCAGCGTCCTTTTTCAAATGACATGCATTGACTAATTTCATTGTTTGCAAAGGGTTTGTTTCAAACCACCCTAATTGCTCATCCTCTGCATTATAAGCAGCATTCCAATGCTCATTTAAGTTAGGTATCATACTCGCCTTGTCAATAAATTTTCAACCATTTCTTTATTAGAAATTATTATAAAGGTTTTGAACAAAAAACAATCAAACAGCCAAGGCTCTTTTAGCAGAAACTAATTCTTCCAAAGCTTGATTTGTTTTAGACAAGTCAAAACAAGGACATTTTGCACATCTTTTGTTTTTGCCCTTTTTATAGCTTTTACAACAACTACTGTTTACACTATCAGAAGGGATTATCCCCAACTTAATAAGTTTTTTTATCGACTTTTTTTGTTTCTTTTTGCCCAAGAGGTAGCCTTATTAGAATATGATTCAAAAAAAATTATTATAAATTATTGGGCTGTTGGAGCAGCAACTGTTGTAACATTGAGTTTTTCTATATCTCTGTCAAATAAATACAATCCACCTTTATCATCTCCAATAAGATTAATCTTATCTAAAATATTTCGGGCCACTGCTTCTTCTTCAATTTGTTCCGCAACATACCATTGTAAAAAGTTATGGGTTGCATAATCTTTTTCTTGTAAAGTTACATGTACTAATTCATTGATACTGTTTGAAACAAAAATCTCATGAGAAAGGAGTTCTTCAAACATTTCTTTAAAAGATCCAAAAGTAACATGTGGAGAAGCCAATTCAGATATTTGGGCATGACCACCACGCTCATTTACAAACTTTATTAATTTAAGCATGTGATCTCTTTCTTCTTGAGATTGCTTAAACATAAAACCAGCAATACCTTCTAACCCTTTAACCTCGGCCCAACAAGCCATTGCTAGATAAATTTGAGAGGATTCTGCCTCTATTTTTATTTGACTATTGAGTGCTTTTTCTATAGATTTTGATAACATAATTTGTGTTTTTTGTAAAGTTAATAAATTATCAACTTATTTGTAAACCATTTGAGACATTTGAATGATCCGGATTGACAAATACTAGTTTTCCTTCTGCATTTTCAGTCATTAAAATCATGCCTTGACTTTCAACACCACGTAAATCTCTGGGTGCTAAATTGACCAAAACGGTCACTTTCTTTCCAATCACTTCTTCAGCCGTAAAACTTTCTGCTATTCCAGAAACTATGGTGCGCACATCAATACCAGTATCAACTTTCAATACTAATAACTTTTTAGCTTTTGGCATTTTTTCTGCTTCTAAAATAGTGCCTACTCGAATATCAAGTTTGGTGAAATCGTCAAAAGTAATCGTATCCTTTTGTGGTTCAACAGTTTTACTAGCAGCTTCATTGGCTTTTTTACTGGCAATCAGTTTGTCTAATTGTATTTGAATGGCATCATCTTCAATTTTAGAAAACAATAATTCTGCATCACCTATTTGATGTTTTGCAGGAATTAAGATCTCCTTTGAAGCGATATCACTCCAAGACATTTCAAGGTTTCCAGAAGAAATATTGAGCATCTTTCTAAGCTTTGCGGAGGTAAAAGGTAAAAAAGGTTCACACAAAGTTGCTAACGCACTTGAAATTTGCAAGGCCACAAACATTATGGTTTGAACGCGCCCTTCATCAACTTTTATAACTTTCCAAGGCTCTTCATCTGCTAAATATTTGTTGCCAAGTCTGGCCAGATTCATCAACTCTTGTTGGGCTTCTCTAAAACGGTAACGTTCAATAGAACTTGAAATAATATTTGGAAATGCTTTTACTTCTGATAAAGTCTCTAAATCAACTTTAGAAAAATCTTCTGGTGTTGGAACTATACCATTGTAATATTTGTTAGTCAAAACAACTACCCTATTTATGAAGTTTCCAAAAATAGCGACCAATTCATTATTGTTTCTTGCCTGGAAATCTTTCCAGGTAAAATCGTTGTCCTTGGCTTCGGGTGCATTTGACGTCAATGCATAACGCAACACATCTTGCTGATTAGGGAAATCAATTAAATAGTCTGGTAACCAAACGGCCCAGTTTTTTGAAGTAGAAAGCTTGTTTCCTTCTAAATTTAAAAACTCGTTCGCAGGTACATTTTCTGGCAAAATATAACTGCCTTCCGCCTTTAACATGGCTGGGAAAATAATACAGTGGAATACAATATTGTCTTTACCAATAAAATGTATCAACTTCGTTTCTTTATCTTTCCAATAGAGTTCCCAGTCTTTTCCTACTTGTTTTGCCCATTCTTTTGTAGATGAGATATAGCCTATTGGGGCATCAAACCAAACATAAAGCACTTTCCCTTCCGCACCTTCAACAGGCACAGGAATTCCCCAATCCAAATCACGTGTTACGGCCCTAGGGCGTAACCCATCATCAATCCATGATTTTACTTGTCCGTAAACATTCGGTTTCCAGTCGTTTTTGTGCCCTTCTAAAATCCATTCTCTTAAAAATGCTTCATGCTTATCTAATGGTAAAAACCAGTGTTTGGTTTTTTTCAAGGTAGGCGCATTTCCTGTAATTGCTGATTTTGGGTTAATTAAATCAGTTGCATTGTGACTGGTTCCACATTTTTCACATTGGTCGCCATAACTTTCTTCATTACCACACTTAGGACACGTACCAATCACAAATCGATCCGCCAAAAACTGATCGGCTTGTTCGTCATAAAGCTGTTCATTAGTTTCTTCAATAAACTCTCCTTTATCATATAGCGTTTTGAAAAATTCGGAAGCTGTTTCATGATGTATTTTGGCCGAGGTACGAGAATAATTATCAAAAGAAATACCAAATTCTTCAAAAGATTTTTTAATGATAGCGTGGTATTTATCTACAATATCTTGAGGAGAGACCCCTTCATTTTTTGCTTTAATAGTTATAGGGACGCCATGTTCATCACTTCCGCAAATAAATGCCACATCGTTTCCAGTTAACCTCAAATAGCGACTGTAAATATCTGCGGGTACATAAACCCCCGCTAAATGGCCAATATGAATTGGGCCGTTAGTATAAGGTAAAGCGGCGGTAATGGTATATCTTTTTGACATTATTCTTTGTTTTGAAGGCACAAAAGTACGCAATTTGAGAGGGATTTAGAAAAAAAATGTACATTTACAACATGTCAAATCGCCCAATAATTTTAAGCTTAGTTTGTGTTGTGCTTTTCTTTTCAGAAAAAACAATTCACGCACAAAACTCAGTCATACAAAAACATGAAAATACTTTGATACAGCCACCATACTTAAAAACAGGAGATACCGTTGCTATTGTTGCACCGTCTGGTATTTTAAAAAATAAAACGGAAGAAATTCAAAAAGCAAAAGACTTGCTTAAAAGCTGGGGATTAGAGGTTGTTATTGGAAAAAATTTATTTAATCAAAATAATCACTTTGCAGGAACTGATGATGAGCGTTGTGAAGATTTTCAAAAAGCCATGAATAACAAATCTATTAAGGCTATTTGGTGTGCTCGCGGAGGCTATGGAACCGTTAGAATTTTGGATAAATTAGATTATACTGAATTTAGAAAAAACCCGAAATGGATTATTGGTTATAGTGATATTACAGCATTACATAGTCAAATTCATAATGAAGGCTATGAAAGTCTTCAAGCCATGATGTGCAGCAGTTTACAAGATAACACCAATGAAATTGAAGAAACCATTCAAACATTTCAGGCCGCCCTGTTTGGTGGCTCCTTAAAATACGTTTTAAAAGGTTCTGAATATAATAAAACTGGTTCTGTAACTGCTCCAATTGTTGGTGGTAATTTAACGGTACTACATACTTTATTAGGGTCTAAAACAAGTATCGATACCAGTGGTAAAATATTATTTATAGAAGATATTGGCGAATATAAATACCACATTGACCGCATGCTGCAAAGCCTTAAACGCGCTGGTTATTTTGAAAATTGCAAAGGCCTCATTGTTGGTGATATGACAAAACTGAGAAAAAACACTACCCTTTGGGGTAGCTCTGTTGAGCAACTAATTCTAGACGCATTAAGCGACTATCATTTCCCTATTGCCTTCAATATGCCTGCCGGACATGAAAAAGATAACAGAGCCATGATTTTTGGAAGAACCATCGATTTAAATGTTTCAAAAGAACAATCTGTGATTGTTTTCGAAAATTAGAATCCTCTTTCTTTTTGAAGTTGTTCATAGGCTTCCTGAACACGTCTAAACTTCTCTTCAGCTCCTTTTTGGTGTTCTTTACCTAAGTGAATCACTTTATCAGGATGATATTTTTTAGCCATGGTTCTATAAGCCTTTTTAATATCATCATTACTTGCCGTTTTGTCTATCTCAAGAATTTTAAAAGCATTGTCTGAGCTGTCATAAAACATGGCCTTAATACTCTCGTAGTCCTTAGTATTTATACCCAAATAACCAGCAATTATATAAATTTGGTCTACCTCATCCGGCGTTACAAAACCATCTGCTTTAGCAATCCCAAATAAAAAATGAATTAATTGTAAACGTGAAGGATGCTGCATCATTTGTCTTATTTGCAAACACACTTGTCTGGTAGAAATATTTTCTTGCTTATTAATTTCCTTAAATAACCTAAAGGCATGATTAGCGCGCTCCTTTCCATACATGCCAACAAATTGTTGCCTAACAAAATCCAACTCCCTTTGATCTTGTTTGCCGTCAGCTTTTATAACGATGCTTGATAAAATAAGTAGACTAACCTCAAAATCACCTGGTTGTGTTTTTGTTTGTTCTATCTGTTTTGAATCGTTTGTCCCATTTCCAATGGCATCAACTAAACTGCCCACTGCTAAACCAATGATTGCACCAATGGGTCCACCAAATGACCAACCTAAAGCACCACCAATCCATTTTGAAAAACTCATGTAAGAATAAATTTTGTTTATCGTCAAATATAATATTTGTTAGTAGATTGCTAAGCTAATTTGTTACACAATTGGTATCTTTGCAACACATTAAGTTAATTTTAAAATTTTTAAAAATATGTATCCAGCAGAATTAGTAAAACCAATGCGTGAAGATTTAACCAAAGTTGGTTTTGAAGAATTACATACTGCCGCAGCTGTTGATGCAGCTTTAGCTAAAGAAGGGACAACTTTAATAGTTGTGAATTCCGTTTGCGGTTGTGCTGCAGCCAATGCACGTCCGGGAGCACGAATGAGTTTGCAAAATGCTAAGAAGCCAGACCATATTGTTACGGTTTTTGCCGGAGTTGACAGAGATGCTGTTGACCAAGCTAGACAACACATGGTGCCCTTCCCACCAAGCTCTCCAAGTATGGCTTTATTTAAAGATGGTGAATTGGTTCATATGTTAGAACGTCATCACATTGAAGGCCGACCAGCTGAAATAATTGCTGAAAACCTTATGGATGCTTACAACGAGTTCTGTAAATAGAAATTAGGCGTTTTAGTTTTATAGACTGAAAATAAAAATCCATGATTTAGTCGTGGATTTTTATTTTATAAAGCAACCATTTAAGCTTTTCGACATCTAAAGAATAAATCATTTAAAATGAAAAAACCTTATTTTTTTTTATTTGCAGCCTGTTTAGTATTTATGGCCTTTCAATGTGAAGATGATTCTAATCCCACCATGGAATATGAAGAAAAGACCCTAATGGCCAGTAAAAAAATTATTGAAGATTTAGCAGCCACTTCTATTTGTAATGAAAACACCGAATGTAAATACATAGCTTTTGGCAGCAAACCTTGTGGAGGACCTTGGGGTTATTTAGTATATTCAACATCCATCAATACAGATGAATTGGAAAATTTAGTTGAAGTATTTAACCAAAGCCAAGATGTTTTTAACAAAAAATGGGGCGTCGTTTCGGATTGCTCAGCGTCTTTACCTCCTACAAGCATAAAATGTGAAAATAACACTTGTATACCGGTTTATCAAAACTAAGTTTTTTCTATTTTTGGGGCATGCGAAAACTATTAGCTTACCCTTTAACCGTTTTACACCTGCTATGCTTTTTTATGGCATTGGTGATTTTCCATCCCCTCCAATGGATTTGTTTAAACCTTTTTGGCTATCAAGCTCACAAAAAAAGTGTTGATCTTTTGCAATGGTGTTTAATGCGTTGCGCAAATATATTAGGAACTCGATTTACATTCACTAACCCTCATAAAATAGATATTACACAACCTCTAATCATTGTTGCTAATCATCAGAGTCTACATGACATATACCCTATTACATGGTATATGAGAAAACATCATCCAAAATTTATTAGCAAACTTGAATTAGGAAAAGGAATTCCGAGTGTATCATACAATTTACGTCATGGTGGCGCTGCTTTAATTGATAGGAAAAACCCAAGACAGTCCTTACCTGCTCTTATGAAGTTTGGTGAATATATTGAAGAAACTAAACGATCTGCTGTCATTTTTCCTGAAGGGACCAGAAGTAAAAACGGGGAACCAAAGCCGTTTCAAAAGAAAGGATTGGAAATCCTATTCAAAAAAATTCCTTCAGCTTTGATTGTTCCTATATCTATAAATAACTCATGGAAAATGTATCAATATGGCAAATTTCCAATGGGAATAGGTGCGCATTTAAAATTCACTGTTCATGAGCCCATAAATTTAGCTACCTTTACAAACAAAGAAGAACTTATTCAAACTATTGAAACAACCATAAAAAATAATATCCATCCCTAAAATTAATATATGTCATTAAAAAATGTCCGCTTGGAAGTCATGAAGTTTTTGGAAAAAGACGTCGATAGCTTAATAGAAAAATACCTGATTCCAATTGAAAAAATATGGCAACCAACAGATTTTTTACCAAACTCTGAAGGCCCTTCTTTTTTTGATGAGGTTAAAGAAATAAGAGAATTATCAAAAGAATTACCTTATGACTTATGGGTGGTTTTAGTGGGAGATATGATTACTGAAGAAGCATTGCCTACTTATGAATCATGGCTCATGGATGTTGAAGGTGTAGACCAAGTAAGTGGTGATAATGGCTGGTCAAAATGGGTGCGACATTGGACTGCAGAAGAAAACAGACATGGTGATGTCCTTAATAAATACTTATACTTATCTGGCAGAGTCAATATGAAGGAAATAGAAAAAACTACACAGTATTTAATAGCTGATGGTTTTGATATTGGAACGGATAGGGATCCTTATAAAAACTTTGTTTATACCAGTTTTCAAGAACTCGCTACTTATGTTTCACATAATAGAGTTGCTAAAATAGCCACTAAACACGGAAATAAACAACTTGGAAAAATGTGTAAAATCATTTCAGGCGATGAAATGAGACACCATCATGCCTATTCAGAATTTGTGGAGCGTATTTTTAAAGTAGACCCAAGTCAAATGATGATGGCTTTTCATTATATGATGAAACAAAAAATCACGATGCCGGCTCATTTTTTAAGAGAATCAGGCAATAAAATAAGCACGGCTTTTGAAGAATTCTCAAATACAGCACAGCGTATAGGGGTTTATACTTCTAGAGATTATATTGAAATTCTTGAAAAACTAATTGTACGTTGGGAAATTGACAAAATCACCAATCTTACTGATGAAGCTGAAAAAGCCAGAGATTACCTAATGAGGTTGCCAGAAAGAATGTTAAGACTTGCTGATAGAATGACGATTCCAGAAAACTCGTTTCAGTTTAAATGGGTAGAACCAGCTAAATTAAAATTATAAAATCTGTATAAATAATATATTAATTCCTTTTGTTTCAAGAGGAATTTTTATTTTGGCGCCTATGCTAACTACTGAAGATCAAATAACCAAAACAATAGTATTTGTAAAAGAACAATTAGCAAATGCCGAAGGTGGGCATGATTGGTTTCATATTGAGCGTGTCTTTAACAACACGTTACTTATTTCAAAAACAGAGGAGGTTGACAAATTAGTTGTATCACTTGCTGCTTTACTCCACGATATTGCCGATAGCAAATTTCATAATGGAGATGAAACGATTGGACCAAACATAGCGAGGGCTTTTTTGTTTAATCTAAATGTAGATGTAGGGGTTATTGAACATGTTATTCAAATTATTGAAAATATCTCGTTTAAAGGCGGGAATGTTTTGCAAAAATTTCATTCAAAGGAATTGGAGGTTGTTCAAGATGCAGACAGACTAGACGCTATGGGTGCCATTGGTATTGCGCGTTGCTTTAATTACGGCGGTTTTAAAAACCGACAACTTTATAATCCGGATATAAAACCCAATCTTAACATGACTAAAGAAGAATATAAAAGTTCAAAGGGTCCCACCATCAATCATTTTTATGAAAAATTATTGCTTTTAAAAGATAGAATGAATACTGATACGGGTAAGCGCATTGCTTCAGACAGACATGCTTTTATGGAATTATATTTAAAACAATTTTATAATGAATGGGGTGGCTTGCTATAACCAAGACTGATTTAGTTGCTAATCGTTACCTATTATTTATTTTTCTGTTGTAGAAAAAATAATAAACCTGTTTTATTTTAACTTAATCTTAACTTCAAATTAATATATTGGTTAATTTAGAATATAAACTCATCAAAATAGATGTGTTTTTCAGAATGTTCTCATTCTATCTTTGCACTGTTGAACGTTTAATAATTTAAACATGAAAAAGACAATTAAAAAAGAGTATAAAACAGATACGTTAAATTTATTTCAATTGCTATTAATCTTATTAATCACATTGCCTCTTATAACTGGAGCCTTGTTATTTTGGTTTAGTATAAAATAAACAACACTATTTGAAAAAATAATTTAAACTTTAAAAACACTTATTAAATCCTTTATTAATCGTAAAGGATTTTTTTATGTTCATAAAATAATTATTAGTTTTCTAGAGCCACTTCCAATGCAGTCAACTTATACTCCAAAATTGATAATTGTTCCCCACTCTGTATTATTTGTTCAACAGATAAGTTATTGCTTGAATTAATAAAATTTACTATCCCATTCATTTTGGTGTTATAGTATTTTATTGTTTTTTCAATTTTATCTTTCTCCATAACCGATGTTGGTATTGACTACTGTATGATAAGCTTAATTTCCTTTCTATAATTTGAAGCACTTTTTCCAGTAATCTCATTAAATTGTTTATTAAAATGAGAAAAGTTATTAAAGCCACATTCAAAACAAATATCTGCGATACTTAACTGACTTTCATTTAATAATTTAGTGGCATGAACAACGCGATATTCATTAACCAGTTCTGTAAATGTTTTCCCCGTAGTCTTTTTAAAAAATCGGCAAAATGCAGGCACTGTCATACTTACAATATCGGCTATTTCTTCCAAACTTATATGACGCTGAAAATTTTGGTTTACAAATTTGAATATAATATCAATTTTAGAGCTATCCAGAGGTTTTGTTTCGAAGGCAAATCCATCTGCATTAAGCAAAGAATAATCTTTTGATTCAGCTAGGTCATTCAAGACTTCAAGAAGTTTTAAAATTCTATCAAATCCTTCAAGTTCAGGTAATTCTTCAATTTTTGGCCCCACAAGTTTTTTTGCTTCAGGTTTAAAAAGAACCCCTTTTTTTGCTCTTTCAAATAAAGAAACAATCCCGCTCATTTCAGGAATATTAAAGAATCCATCTCCTAAAAAATCAGATTTAAATTGAACAACGGTCTCTGTGCCGTTGGTAGTTAATCTATCCGTAAAACCATTATGAGGCAAATTTGACCCTAATAATATAAGCTGGCTATTATTAAAATAAGATAAGTGATTACCAATATGTCGTTTTCCTTTCCCTTTGTTGACATATACTAATTCAAGTTCTGGATGGAAATGCCAAAAGGCAAATTTATTTTCCCTTTTTTCAGTATGCTGCTTGACTACCAAAGAACTACCAAAACCAGGGCTAACTTTTTCAAATGTAGGTTTCTTATTCAGCATAAATAATTTTTATACAAATTTACAATTTAAACTCCTGAAAAAATGTAGTCTATTAACACAAATGTATGCTAAATTATCTTAACATTAATTTAACATTGCATTTATTGATAAAATAGCACACATATTGGTCAAGATGGTTGTTTTATTAACTCTTTATGCGGACTACATTTGCATTGTAAATCATTACAAAAAACCAAATCATGAAAAATAAAAAAACAACACTTAGAAAAATGATATTAACAGGAGCAATGTTTATTGCCTTGATTAGTAATGCAACGAATGGATTAAATAATGATCCAAAGAGCGATTCAAAAAAAACAACTTTTACATTAAATAATGTTAAACAGGGAAACCAACTAATAATAAAAGATTTAAATGGTATCATTCTTTATAAAGAACTGATTAAAAATACCGGAAGCTATTCAAAAGGTTTTGATTTAACTTCATTACCTGATGGATCTTATGTTTTTGAACTTGAAAAGGATTTTGAAATTAAATCATTCCCTTTTACAGTAACAGCAAAAAAAGTAGAATTCAAAGAAAATGAAACAACTATACACAAACCCTTTGTTTCTTTCAAAGACAACTACATATATGTGTCTAAACTTGCCCTAAACAATGAGCCATTAGACGTTAAAATATATTATACAGATGGAGCAGGATTAATTTTTTCTGAAAACATTAAGGACACTAAAGTAATAGAAAAAGTTTATAAACTCGCATTAAAGGCTAAAGGCGACTATAAAATAGTTTTAAGCTCAAATGGCAGAGAATATTATGAATACTTAACCTTATAAAAGGTTTTACAATATTAGTTAGTTTAGTTTGTTAAAAGGTGAGTGTTACTGTTTTAGCCTCACCTTTTATCTTTTATTAAAATAATCGGCCCAATAAAATAAATAAACTTAATGGAAATATTAATTAACTTTTTTGGCGAAACTTTAATTAAAAAAAATAGCTTCATCTCAAATCTTAAAAGCTTTTATGGTCACTGGCAATTTAAAAGAGCCGTCTTAAATATGTTATGGAGTCTTATAAATATTACTTCTTTAATATTTGTAACCAATGTAATGATAGCCATTCACTTAGAACTATTATGGCTTGCTTTTGTAATAATATATGCCTCTTTTTATTGGATTATTTCATCCTTATTAATAGAGCGTCTCATTGGAGATGAAATAGACAACAAAAAGTCTGAACTCATTTAATGCGTCACAAAACCTGTGTTATTTTAAACATAATGTATTAGTATCAATTTAAACTAAGTTAAAATAACATATAAATACATCAATATTGATGTTTTAAAAGATATACAACCAAAGTATTTTTACAGAGCATTTTATAGTTGATATAAAAATACATCAGATACAAATGATGTCTTAATTAGTTTAGTTTGTTAGTAAAAGTGGGTAGCAATACTCACTTTTGCTTTTTGAACAGTTTCCTACTAAAAATTTCTTGAAACCAATTAACTTCCAGGAAATTCTGCTTTACGTTTTTGCAAAAAAGCCGTAGTGCCTTCAACAAAATCATCTGTACCAAAACAATTACCAAATTCGCTTATTTCAATTTCATAACCGTCAACGCCATCCACATAATTGGCATTAATTGCCTTAATTGCTGCAGAAATTGCCACTGATGAATTTCGCGCAATTTTACCAGCAATCTTTTCGCAAAGTGGGAATAATTCTTCTTGGCTGGTTACATGATTCACTAACCCATATGACAAGGCTTGATTCGCATCAATCATTCCGGCCGTCATAATCATTTCCATTGCTCGGCCCTTTCCTACTAAATTTGGTAAACGCTGTGTGCCACCATACCCCGGAATCACGCCTAGAGACACTTCTGGTAAGCCCATTTTTGCATTATCACTTGCGACTCTAAAATGGCAGGCCATAGCTAATTCTAACCCCCCGCCAAGCGCAAAACCATTAACTGCAGCGATAACAGGCGTTGATAAATTCTCAACAAAATCAAACAAAATTTCCTGTCCTTTTGCGGCAAGGCGTTTCCCTTCATTAACACTAAAATTAGCAAATTCACTAATATCAGCACCTGCCACAAAAGCCTTTTCACCACTACCAGTTATAATAATCACCTTGATGTCTTTATCCTCTTCTGCTTCTTTAAAGGCTTCATGTAATTCTTCAATAGTTTCTTTATTTAAAGCATTTAACTTGTTAGGACGATTAATAGTAATAACGCAGATGCTATTAATGATTTCTGATAAAATGTTGTTGTAACTCATGATATATTAATGTTTTCTAAATTTTCATTCTTGAACTAATTCTAATCCTTTAATATGACTAGATTCATAAAATAGTAAGGCTGTTTTTACAACTTTATCTGATGTATCTCTAGGCGATTTTGTTATATATCTTGCTTTGGAATTATTCAAATTTACAGTGTATTGTCCATTCACATTATCTCCTACTTTAGAAAATAAAATGACAGTCTTTCCTTCAAAAATCCAAGTTCCTTTACCATAAAAATTTTCTTCCTTATTCGGCTTTGAAATAGCAGAAAGATCTCTTAAAAAATGATATAAAAATGTACCATCTGGATGTAATGACAGTGTCCATTTTATCTTTGTGCCATCATTATTAATAGGTTCTTTTACATATACTCCAGATTGTGCAAACATATTGATACATATAAAAAACCCTAAAATAAAAAACATCTGTTTCATTGTTATTTAGTTTTCTTTAGGAATAGTCACTTTAAATGCAGTTCCCTTATTGCGTTCTGACTCAAATGTTATGGTTCCTTTATGCATTTCAACTATATTTTTTACCATCGCAAGACCCAGTCCCATACCACTTGTTTTGGTAGTAAATTTGGGTTCAAATACTTTCATTTTATTTTCTTCTAAAACACCTGCGCCATTATCAGAAACGGTAATAATCACTTGTTCGTTTTCAGTTTTTACATTCACTTTTATTTTAGGTTCTCTGTTATTTGGTATTGCCTGAATCCCATTTTTCACCAAATTAGTCACGACCCTTATCAATTGTGTTCTATCAAATTTTGCAATAATCACTTCAGAATCAGATGAAAACTCAATATATTCTTCATTAAAAATATCTAAAGCCAGTTTTACAATTTTAACAACATTCAACGTTTCATTTTGCTGTGCTGGCATTTTTGCAAAGTTTGAAAATGCAGAAGCAATGGAACTCATGGTATCAATTTGCTGAATCAATGTTTTGCTATATTCATCTACTTTTTTATGAATGTTTTCATCTGTAGGATCAAATTTTCGTTGAAAATTCTGAACTGTTAAACGCATTGGAGTTAAGGGGTTTTTGATTTCATGTGCCACCTGTTTTGCCATTTCTCTCCACGCTTGTTCTCTTTCGGAAGTTGCCAGTTTTACTGCACTTTCTTCAAGTTCATCAATCATACTATTATATGAATTGACCAACACATTAATCTCCTCACTGGTGTCTCCAATTTCTATTTTTTCATTACTCTTTTCTAAGCGTGTGGTATTGATTTTATCACTAATGGTTTTTAATGATTTTGTAATGTATTTTGATAAAAGAAAAGCAATAACAACCGCCATAAGTAAGACAAAAGAATAAGCATATAACAGCCTTAATAAAAACTCATTTAACTCTTTAGAAAGAAATTCATCATTCTCTAAATAAGGCAAATTTAATATGGCTAAAGGTTTAGATTTTTGGTCTGTTATATAAGAATATGAGGATTGAAAGGTTTCGCCATTTTCCTGGCTTTTTTCAATGTAATGATGTTGGGCAGTATTTGATAATTCATTTAATATTTCGGTTCTAATACAAACCTGCATAGTATCCAAAGTAAAGGTTGCTCTTGACGTTTTTAATAATGTTCCGTCAAGATCATATAGATTTAATTGAAGCGAATGTACCTCAGCAATTTTATAAATTTCATCTTTGAAAATTAAAGGAATTTCCTTAGTGGTTATAGGATAAGAGGTTTCTTTTAAAACAAAATTAATATGGCTTTGAATGGCTTTTTCTTTTCTTTCAAGCCTTTGTTGATGATAGTCCTTTGTCTCTTCTTTATATTGGTAGATTGCCACAGAAGCAATTAAAACAGAAGCCATTAGTACCAACAGTATCATCCCAATAAAAATACGGGTACGTAAAGACAACCTTTTTAAATTCATGCGGTTAAATTATATTTAATCAAAACAAATTCAAGTTTCTATTTATTTTGATTAATAAATATAGCAATAATTGAACCAATCCTTTTTTAAGCCTCAGGATTTTTTGCTCTAATATTCTTATAAATTTTGAAACCTAACATAATAAGTATACCTAAAACTAATAGCCCTATTATTCCATAAACCCAATTAATGGCATTTTTTAAAATCACTAAAAAAACGACAGCAAACAAAATGAACGTAGCTCCTTCATTCCAAATGCGCATAAAACTGGATGTTTTCTTTACCTCATCATTTTGCAATTGGTTATAGTATTGATGCGTTTTTAAATGATAAATAATTAAAAGAATTACAAATAATAACTTAACATGCATCCATGGTTGTTCTAACCAATATGGCTGCAAAATGAGTAACCAAACTGCAAAAATAGTAGCTAATATTGCTGATGGCCAAGTTATAATATACCACAACCTTTTGCTCATTAATTTTAGTTGTTTACCTAGAATTTCCTTTTCTGGAGAAGCTTTATAAAAAGACTCTATTTGATATACAAATAAACGTGGAATATAAAATAAACCTGCAAACCACGTAATCACAAATATGAGGTGAAACGATTTGATATAGTTGTAAAATTCCATTAATTTTCTACGAATAAATAGTTTAAATTTTTGTTATTAAAAGCAGCGTTAAAAGAACTAATCTCTTCACTAACCAACTTATTAAAAGTTTCTAATTGTAAATTAATTTGAGACGTCAATTCGTTTTTAACTGCAATATCTTGATCTGTTGGTGCAAAATCACCCATTTTCACTAAGGAGTTCAAATGTCCAAGTTTATTGGTTAATCTAATTGGGAAATTTAAAGGATCCTGGTCGCTTTTATTTTGTGTTTGATATAATGCTTCTTCAATTTTTGTAAAATCTTCCTTTAACTGTTTAGCTTTTTCCAAAAGGTCTTTTACGGTTTCATTATTTTTATATTGCGATTCAAATGCTGATAATTGCTCTTTTATATTTCTGATTTTCTTGATGGATTGATGGGCATTATCCATTGTAGCGTTTACATCTTTAACAAAATCAAATTGCTTTTGCATATCGTCTAAAGTACTTTCTGCTCGCGGATCGGCTATGATATTAAAAGGTTGTGATACTTCATTTTCATTAACTTTCAAACTTACTTTATATGTTCCGGGTATAGCTTTTGGCCCATCCAAACTAGCCCACCATAAAATCATGCCATCAAGAAGCTCTGCTCCTTTATAAGACATATCCCATATAAACTGGTTCATCCCTTTCTTGACTTCCAGTTTGTTTTCTTTTTTGTTTTTTGTGCTAAAAGATTTTATGGTATCCCCTTTTACATCAAAATAAGTTAAAGAAACTTCATCGTCTTTTTTAAAGTCTTTCAAATTAAAATAGGTCATTACACCATTTGGATGGTTAGTTCCAGAAGTTTTACTCTTATCCCTACTTCTCCCTTCCATTCTATAGGCGTCTTTCGGAATAAAAAGTCTGTTTTCAGAGGTATTACTAGTATAAAGCTGATGCAATACCGTTAAATCATCCATAATCCATAAACTTCTTCCTTGTGTTGCCACAATTAAATTATTGTCTTTAATTGCCAAGTCAGTGATTGGAACAATTGGCAAATTCAACTGAAAAGCTTGCCACTTTTTCCCATCATCAAAAGAGATGTACATGCCTGTTTCTGTTCCAGCATATAACAACCCTTTTTGTTTTGGATCTTCACGTAGTACTCTGGTAAAATGTTCTGGATTGATGCCGTTAATGATTTTAGTCCACGTTTTACCATAATCTGAGGTTTTATACAAATAAGGAGCAAAATCTCCCCATTTATACTTGGTTCCTGCTACATAACAAGTTCCGGCATCAAAAGCGCTGGGCTCAATACTATTAATCATCATCCATTCCGGCATTTCCTTAGGTGTTACATTCTCCCAATTTGCACCACCATCTTTCGTTAAATGAATTAATCCGTCATCACTTCCTACCCACAGCAATCCTTCAACCAATGGAGATTCATTAGCCGCAAATATGGTACAATAGTATTCTACTGATGTATTATCTTGAGTAATAGGACCTCCTGATGATTTTAATTTATCAGTGGCATTTCGGGTTAAATCAGGACTTAAAATTTTCCATGATTGACCTTCATTTTCTGTAACATGAACATGTTGCGAAAAGGTATATAAACGTTTTGGATTATGTTTTGAAAACATCATTGGGAAATTCCACTGAAAACGATATTTCATGCCTTCAGCACCATGACCCATCGGGTTATCTGGCCACACATTAATGGCTCTAACGGATCCCGTTTTATGATTTACTCTCGTTAAAAACCCACCATAACTTCCGCCGTATACAATATCATCATTTTCTGGGTCGACGACAATATGTGCCGATTCGCCTCCTGCCGTTTCTTCCCAATCATTTTCTGAAATTGAACTTCCTTCAGAACGATGTGAAATTCTTATAGTGGAGTTATCTTGTTGTGCTGCATAAATCCTATATGGAAAATGATTATCAGTAGTTACTCTATAAAACTGTGCCGTTGGCTGATTATGATAGGAGCTCCAGGTTTCTCCACCATCATAAGTTACTTGTGCTCCGCCATCATCGCCAATAATCATACGGTTTGAGTTTTCCGGAGCAATCCACAAATCATGATGATCACCATGAGGCGCATTAAATGCACTAAATGTTTTTCCTCCGTCAGAACTTTTATGATATCTTACATTCATGACATAAACCACATCTGCGTCTTTAGTGTCAGCATAAACTCTGGTATAGTACCAGGCTCGCTGGCGCAAACTTCTGTCACTATTTACTAAATTCCATGTGTCTCCTCCATCGTCACTTCTGTATAAACCTCCTTTATCTTTGTTTTCAACCATAGCCCAAACGCGTTGGTTATTTAAAGGAGATACGGAAACACCAATAATTCCTAAGGTATCTTCAGGAAATCCTTTGTTTTTTGAAATTTCCTTCCAGGTTTCTCCGTTATCAGTACTTTTCCATAGTCCTGAGCCTTCACCACCTGAACTTAAACTATATGGTGTTCTTTGAACTCTCCACGTAGATGCATACACAATTCTTTGATTGGTTGGATCAATCATTAAATCAACGACACCTGAATTTTCATTAGCAAAAAGCGTCTTTTTCCAGGTAATCCCACCATCTATACTCTTATAAACGCCTCTGTCTGGAGTCGGTTTATAAATGTTTCCTAAAACAGCCGCAAAAACAATATTATGATTTGTTGGATCAACAGCAATTCTTGGAACATGCCTGGAGTTTTTTAATCCACATTCCGTCCAAGTTTTACCCGCATCAACTGTTTTCCAAATGCCATATCCTGAAGAAACATTCCCTCTTACCGTTTGTTCACCGCCTCCAACATAGATTACATTAGGATCACTCTTGGATACTGAAATAGCTCCAATACTCCCCCCAAAAAACCCATCCGAAATATTTTCCCATTCCCTTCCTCCATTGGTGGTTTTCCAAACGCCTCCGCCAGTTGCACCAAAATAAAATAAGTTGGGTTGGTTTGGCACTCCAGTTACTGCAGCACTCCTTCCACCTCTAAAAGGCCCTAAAAGCCTGTACTCTAAAGCATTATATTGTGTTTTATCAAAATTTTGAGCAAGTGATTCCGTGTTAAGTCCTGTAATTAAGAATAACAGCATGAGGTAAACGAATATTCGCATAGTAAATGATAATTAAATTATGAGTTACTAAAAATAAGAATAATAATTTAGGCTCCGTCTTTAGCTATTAAATTTAACTTAACTTCTCTATTCAAAAAGTAAGCCGTTACAATAGTTGAAAGCACATCAGAGATTGGAAAAGACACCCAAACTCCTAATTCACCATAAAACTTTGGTAGAATTAATATTAAAGGAATAAAAAAAAGGCCTTGTCTTAAAAGAGTTAAAATAAGTGCCGGAGTCGCTTTACCTATCGCTTGAAAATACGCAGCTCCAATAAGTTGTATTGCAATTATTGGAGTTGCTGCAAAAACCCAACGCATATCACTTGGTGTTTTACTAATAATTTCAATATCAGTAGTGAACATTTTAGTAATCGCTTCAGGAAACAACATCAATAAAATAAAGACAAAAGTCGCCATAATCATAGCATATTTTATAGCAATATGTATAGTCTCCTTGACACGAGTATAGTTTTGAGCACCATAATTAAATCCGGCTATTGGTAAAAAACCCTGTGTTAAACCTAAGACAGGAAACATAGCAAACATGAGCATTCTGCCTACAATAGCATATGATGTTACTGAAACTTCTCCTCCTAAATCAAACAAGATATTATTCATAAATAAGTAAGTAATACTTACTACCGCCTGTCTTGCTAAAGTGACAAATCCTAGAGAGCTAATTTCAGAAACCAAAGAAGGGCTCAAGCCAAAATGTGAAAAGTTTATTTTGAGCTCAGAGTTTTTGGATAAGAAAAACCAAAGTATAAATGCAAAACAGATGATATAGGAAATTGAAGTGGCCCAAGCAGCACCTTCCATTCCATAGTCCAAAACATTAATAAATATATAGTCTAATAGCAAATTAGTCACAGAAGGAATCATCATGGCATACATGGCAAATTTTGGCTTACCTTCAGCTCTTATAACGGTATTCCCCATCATACAAAGCGCTAAAAAAGGCACCCCATAAAGCACAATAGTATAATAAATCCTGGCGGGTTCAAAAATGTTTCCTTTACCTCCAAAAGACAAAATAATACTATCTTTAAACCATAAACCTAATACTACTAAAGTGACTGTAAGCAATAGCGTTAAGGTTATTTGATTTCCAAAAGTTTTTAATGCCTTTTCACTATTTTTACTACCAAGCGCCCTTGAAATTATTGAAGAACCACCGATTCCAATTGACATTCCTAAAGCGGCAATAAAAAAAGAAACAGGAAGTACTACATTAATAGCCGCTATTGCAATTGAACCAATCCAATTTCCAACAAAGATAGTGTCTACTAAGATATTAAGCGACATCACCAAAATTCCTATAGACGCAGGAACGGCTTGTTTAATTAATAATTTAGTTATTGGTTGAGTCCCTAAATCCTGGGAAGATATTTTTGCCATTTATTTTCAGGCTTAGGCCCAATTTTTAATCCATTTTACTAAAAGTGAAACCCAGGAATCATCATCATTTAAACACGGAATAGTTGTAAAGTCTTTCCCTCCCATTTCATGAAATATTTCCTGACCTTCCATAGCGATTTCTTCTAAAGTTTCTAAACAATCACTAACAAATGCTGGAGTTACAATAGCCATATTTTTAATGCCTTGTTTTCCTAATCGTTCAATTGTTCTGTCTGTGTAAGGCTGTAACCATGGATCAAACCCTAATCTTGATTGAAATGATGTTGAAAATGTTCCTTCTGTTAGTTTTAGATTTTCTCCTACTAATCTGGTAACCTCATAACATTGATGTCTGTAGCAAAATTCATGGGCTTTTGAGGGTGTTACACAACAACTACCATCAATTTTACAATGTGATTTTGTAACATCACTTTTTCGAATGTGTCTTTCTGGAACCCCATGATAAGAAAACAATAAATGATCATAAGATTTACCATTTAAATGCCTTTTAATTGATTTTGAAAGTACTTCTATATATTCCGGATCATTATAAAACCCCGGCAAGGATTCTATTATTAAATTTGGGAAATGTTCCTTCTGAATTTCATCCGCTAAAACCAAAATGGTTTCTGTAGTAGCCATAGCAAATTGTGGATATAAAGGAATTAAAAGCACTTGTTCAACACCTTTATTGACTAAATCCTGTAAACCTTTATAGATAGACATACTGCCATATCGCATGGCCAATCCTACTGGAATTTCAGTTTGTTGTTGTACTTTATCTTGTAATCTTTCCGATAAAACAATTAACGGGGAACCTTCTTTCCACCATATTTTTTTATAGGCCGCCGCTGAAGCTTTGGGACGCGTTTTTAATATGATTCCTTTAACAAGCAGCGTTCTGGCCCAAAGAGGCACATCAATAACCCGCTCATCCATTAAAAATTCACCTAAATATTTCTTGACATCTTTGGGCTCCGGACTGTCAGGAGAACCAAGATTTACTAAAAGAATTCCTTTTTTCATTTTAATTTTTAGCAAAGATAAGTAGTATTTTAATTTAAAGACATTAAATATTTTTTTGGAGTCGTACCATATTTCTTTTTAAAGGCTGCAATAAAATGACTTGAGGTACTATAGCCAACTTTTAAACCTACTTCATTAACATTGTTAACTCCTGCCTCTAACATTTTTCGTGCAAACTCCATTTTATGTTCTACAAGAAAACCAAAAACTGTATCGCCATAAATCTGTTTGAATCCTTCTTTTAATTTTTTTAAACTTAAGCCAACTTCATCTGCTAATTCTTGTAAACTAGGCGGTTCAGCCATCTTAGAAATAATAATATCCTTGGCTCTTCTTAATTTTGTAACATTAGTTTCATCAACTAAAAATGGACATTGTTCAATATTAGTGTCTTCATTTCTGTTAAAATATAAACTCAAAATTTCATATGCCTTTCCCTTAAAATATAAATTTTTTATGGACTGATTGAGGTTATAATTAATCAATTGGTTTAAAACAATGGCCATTGAAGGTGAAATTTCTCCATCCTTATAATATTTCTTTTCCTTGTTATCATCATTTAAAAAAGAAATATAATCAGCTTCTTGTGAAAATAAAGAGTGGAATTTTTTGATAGAAATTAAGACGGAGACAACCCAAGAGTTTGGGCCTATTTCTAAATTAATCGGCAACTCTTTTTGAGGATTGTATAATAGCAATGAGTTTTCTTCAAGAATATTCAACGTATAGGTCCCCTCATTAAAAACAAATTTGCTTAATCCTTTTAAACAAAAATGAAATTGTATGTAATCGCTTTGAACCTCTTTATTTAAAATTTGGAAGTTATTCTCCTCGTTTTTAAATGTTAAGACAAAAAATCCGTCATCTACAAAAGTTTCAATAAAATACCTTTCATCGACATTTTTTTTATAATTGGGTGCTTGGATATAAATGTTATTTTTTTGCTTCATTTTAGAATAAATATTTTAAAAGCCGCTAATACAGGGGTAAAAATATGATAAATATCATATAATATTAAAAAAAAACTCTAAAAACCCAAAATCGACACTAAAAGTTCTTTTAGCGTTGTTTTTTTAATTTTTTGATACATACATTTGTTCTTCTAAATTTTGAAATCTACCAATGCAACAATATAATATTTCTAAAAGTAGTTCTTTCTATGCCTTAGGATTAAGCTATAAAAAAGCTGATGCCGATATTAGAGGGAGATTTAGTTTAGACGAAAGCTCTAAAATTAACTTACTTAATCAAGCGAAAGAAAACGGCATTGAGAGTTTGGTGATTACCTCAACATGTAATAGAACAGAAATTTATGGTTTTGCTCAACATCCCTTTCAGCTAATTCAATTACTTTGTGATAATACTAAAGGTACTGTTGAAGAGTTTCAAAAAGTAGCTTATATCTACAAAAACAAAGATGCCATTTCTCACATGTTTAGGGTCGGTTCTGGCCTAGATAGTCAAATACTTGGGGATTTTGAAATTATTAGCCAAATTAAAAAGAGTGCCGTTGCCTCTAAAAAAGTCAATTTATTAAATCCTTTTTTAGAACGACTTGTGAATGCTGTTATTCAGGCTAGTAAACGTATTAAAACAGAAACAGAAATTTCTTCTGGAGCTACGTCTGTTTCGTTTGCCTCCGTTCAATATATTTTTAATTCAGTAGAGGATATTTCTAATAAAAATATTTTATTGTTTGGAACCGGGAAAATAGGTAGAAATACTTGTGAGAATCTGGTAAAACACACTAAAAATGAGCGTATTACTCTCATTAACAGGACTAAAAATACGGCAGAAAATATTGCCGGCAAATTTAATTTAGTGGTAAAAGATTATGCGAATTTACAAGAAGAAATCAATCAAACAGACATCTTAATTGTAGCCACTGGCGCACAGAGACCAACGATTGATAAGCATTTAATTCAAGGAGAAAAACCTCTTTTAATTTTAGATTTATCAATACCCAAAAACGTTCATGACAACGTTAAAGAGTTGCCTAATGTCATGCTGGTACATTTAGATGATTTATCCAAAATCACAGATGAAACTCATGAAAAACGCAAAGAACATATTCCATTTGCCGAAAGTATTATTGAAGAGGTAAAAAAAGAATTTAATGACTGGCTAGAAACCAGAAAATTTGCCCCAACAATTAAAGCCTTAAAAAATAAACTTCTAGATTTTAAAATTGCTGAATTAGAAACTCAAAGAAAAAAAATTGACAATTTTAATGAAGAGCAAGCCGAGTTGATAAGCAATAATATCATTCAAAAAATCACTAATCATTTTGCGCATCATCTAAAAGATGATAATATTTCAACTGATGAAAGCCTTGAGCTTATAAAAAAAGTATTCCAATTAGAAAATTTAATAGATGTCTAAAATTATAAGAATTGGCACTCGCGATAGTGAATTAGCCCTTTGGCAAGCACATACTGTTCAATCTCAATTAGAAAAACTTGGTTATAAAACAGCACTGGTTCCCGTAAAATCAACTGGAGACTTAGTGTTGGACAGACCCTTATACGAACTTGGTATCACTGGTATTTTTACAAGGACTTTGGATATTGCCATGTTAAATTATGACATTGATATTGCTGTGCATTCACTTAAAGATGTGCCTACTATATTGCCAAAAGGCATTATTCAAGCTGCAGTGATTAAACGAGGCAACATTAATGACACTTTGGTTTTTAAAAATAATGAAGAATTTTTAGCTCAAAAAGAGGCCGTAATCGCAACTGGTAGTTTACGTAGACGTGCTCAATGGCTTAACAGATATCCAACGCATACCATTGTTGATTTAAGAGGAAATATGAATTCTCGAATGCAAAAATTAAAGGATAATGAAGATTGGAATGCCGCCATTTTTGCTGCTGCAGGTTTAGGAAGAATTGGTTTAAGACCTGAAGAAGCTATTAATTTAGATTGGATGATTCCTGCGCCAGCACAAGGAGCCGTTATGATTACAGCCTTAAAAGAAAACGAATTTGCAGTTAATGCCTGTGCCGAATTAAACCATGAAGAAACTGAAATATGCACGCGTATTGAACGTGAATTTTTAAATCGTCTTGAGGGTGGTTGTACTGCGCCTATTGGAGCAATTGCTCAAATAAAAAATGAAGAAGTCACTTTCAAGGGTATTTTATTAAGTAAAGATGGTTCTAAAAAAATTGAAGTAAGTCGGGTTGAAAAATTAGGCGAGCATCATAACATTGCAAAATATTGCGCTGAATACGTTATTGACCGCGGTGGAAAACGCTTAATGGATGAATTAAAGAAGTCTGATAAAAAAACAACCGTTTACTCTACAAAAACATTAACCGAAGGTCAACGCCATTTGTTAAATACAAAGATTTCTGTAAAAAGTTCAGATTTTATCAAAGTAAGTATTAACCGCATACCGAAAACAATTCTAAAATCGAATCTCAAAAACATCATCATAACAAGTAAAAATGCGGTTGAGTCGCTGGTGACAAATTTTTCTCCAGAAGAATTACAGTTCAAAAACATCTATTGTGTTGGTAGAAGAACTAAGCAATTAATAGAACAAAAAATTGGTAAAGTAACACATTCAGAAAACAATGCTAAAAAATTAGCCGATTATCTAGTCGATTTTATGGAAGGTACTGAAATTACTTATTTCTGCAGCGATATACGCTTAGATGATTTACCAAAAATATTGTCAGACAATAATATTACTGTCAATGAAGTAGAAGCCTATAACACCGTTTACGCTTCGCTTAAAGTTGATGACTCAACAGAAAGTATCATGTTTTACAGTCCATCAACCGTTCAAAGTTTTATTTTACAGAACAAACCGAAAAAAATAGCCTTTTGCATTGGTGAAACAACTGCTGTAGAAGCAAAAAAACACTTCAAAGATGTACGCATCGCAAAAGTGCCAACGGTAGAAAGTGTTATTGAATTAGTAAATGAACATTATGTGTAGGTTAACTGCCATTTAATAAAAAAGCCCTTTTTAAAAAAGGAACAAAAAAATATGATAAAAAACGATTTATTTTTAAGAGCTTTAAAAGGAGAAACTGTAGACCGTCCACCTGTTTGGATGATGCGTCAAGCAGGAAGATATTTACCAGAATTTATAGCCCTTCGCGATAAATACGATTTCTTTACACGTTGCCGGACTCCGGAACTTGCTAGTGAAATTACCGTACAACCCATACGCAGATACGGAATGGATGCCGCTATATTATTTAGTGATATTTTGGTTATTCCTCAGGCAATGAATATTGAAGTGGAAATGAAACCAAACTTCGGGCCTTACCTTCCAAATCCTGTTCGCAATCAAAAAGGCGTAGACAATGTTATAGTGCCTGATGTAAATGTTGAATTAGACTATGTGATGCAGGCCATTAAAGCAACGAAAGAATTGTTAAAGGATGAAGTGCCATTAATCGGTTTTGCAGGCTCACCTTGGACTATTTTGTGTTACGTAGTACAAGGACAAGGAAGTAAAACATATGATAAAGCAAAAGAATTTTGTTTTACAAATCCAGTTGCCGCCCATCAGTTATTGCAAAAAATTACGGATACCACTATTGCTTATCTAAAAGCAAAAGTAGAAGCCGGAGTGAACGCTGTTCAAATATTTGATTCTTGGGGAGGTATGCTGTCTCCCGTAGATTATCAAGAATTTTCATGGCAATATATTAACCAAATTATTGAAGCTTTAAAAGATGATGCTCCAGTAATTGCATTTGGAAAAGGGTGTTGGTTTGCCCTTGGTGACATGGCAAAATCAAACGCTTCTGCTTTAGGAATTGACTGGACATGTTCCCCAAAAAATGCCCGCTATTTAACAGGAGGAAACATCACCCTTCAAGGTAATTTTGATCCGGCAAGATTGTTGTCCCCACCATCAGAAATAAAGAAGATGGTACACCAAATGATAAATGAGTTTGGAAAAGATAAATATATAGTAAACTTAGGGCACGGTATTTTACCAAATATCCCATTAGACAATGCGAAAGCGTTTATTGATGCCGTAAAGGAATATAAAATTTAACCTAAGGCAACACTTAAAAATAGCCTTTAAAATATTTGTCTTACTTTCAATACTTGATTTATCAAAAATCAAAATGATATTGAATGAATTACAGGTCAGAAGACTTTTATATTGAATTCTTGAAATTTGAAGACGCTCTTAATCTTAACAAATTATTAGTGTCAAATACTGAGCGTTTTAAAATGTACTTACCAAAAACACTTTCCGAAAACAGGACTTTGGAAAGCACCAAATCTTATATCAGCAAACGTATTGAAGCGATACAAAAAAAAGTTGAATACACCTTTACAATTAAAGATAAGTCCACAAAAAACGTTGCAGGATTAATCATTTTAAAAGCCATTGATTGGGATAGAAAAAAAGGGGAGTTTGCTTACTGCATTGGAAAAACTTTTGAAAGCAAAGGCATTATGAGTGAGGCCATCCAAGCAACATCAACCTTTGCTTTTCAAAAATTGAATTTAAAAAAACTTCAGATTATTTCGCATGAAAGCAATATCGCAAGTATCAAAGTGGCTGAAAAAAGTAATTTTGTTTGGCAAAAAACATTAAAAAATGAATTCACTCCTGTTGGACAAAAGCCAATGGATATGGAATTATATGAGTTAAATTATGAAGGATAAATTTTACCAATATATTCAGGCTTTGCAAGATACTATTACCTCAAAACTTGAGGCAGTTGATGAACTTGCAACATTTAAAGAAGATCAATGGGAACGGCCTGAAGGTGGAGGAGGAAGAACAAGAGTCATAGAAAATGGGCGTGTTTTTGAAAAGGGAGGTGTCAATATTTCCGCTGTACATGGTAAATTACCAAAATCAATGCAAACTTATTTTAAGGTTGGTGATGTCGATTTTTTTGCTTGCGGATTAAGTCTAGTGTTACACCCAAAAAATCCAATGGTACCAACTGTACATGCCAACTGGCGCTATTTTGAAATGTACAATGAAAAAGGACAGATTATAGATAGTTGGTTTGGTGGTGGACAAGATTTAACGCCATATTATTTGTTTGAAGAGGATGCCATTCATTTCCACCAAGTTTGTAAAACGGCCTGCGATAAACACAATACTGCCTTTTACAATATATTTAAATCAAAATGTGATGAGTATTTCTGGAACACTCACAGAAATGAAGCACGAGGTGTTGGCGGATTATTTTTTGATTATTGTAAAGAAACAAAAACCATGTCTATGGAAAACTGGTACCATTTTGTAACAGAAGTCGGAAATAGTTTTCTTGAATGTTATGTTCCCATTGTTGAAAAAAGAAAAGATTTGCCCTATTCCAAAGAACAACGTAATTGGCAAGAAATTCGTCGTGGCAGGTACGTAGAATTCAATTTAGTACATGATAAAGGAACCCTTTTCGGATTAAAAACGAATGGACGTATTGAAAGCATTCTTATGAGTCTACCGCCTCGTGTGCAGTGGGTTTATGATCATCATCCTGAACCAGGTAGTAATGAAGAGAAATTAATTAAGGTGTTAAAACATCCTAAAAATTGGCTCTAAATATGATATAAGTAAGGTTTTATAAACTTTTTACTTTGTATTTTTAACCTTTTAAATATAGAACCATGTATCCATTAAGAAGAAATAGACGTTTAAGAGCCAATGAATCCATTCGCTCATTAGTTAGAGAAACCATCATTACTCCAAATGATTTTTTAGTACCATTATTTGTAGTAGAAGGTAAAAATGTTAAAGAAGAGATTGCTTCTATGCCAAATTACTACAGATTTAGTTTAGATCTTTTAGAAAAAGAAGTAAAAGAGCTATGGAAACTTGGATTGAAATCGGTTTTACTTTTTGTGAAGGTGCCCGACCATTTAAAAGACAATAAAGGTACAGAGGCTTTAAACCCTAACGGACTGATGCAGCGTGCTATTAAAACGGTAAAAAATGTGTGCCCAGATATGTTAGTGATGACTGATGTTGCCTTAGATCCTTATTCTTCTTATGGCCATGATGGTATTGTGAAAAATGGTATGATTCTAAATGATGATACGGCTGATGTATTGGCCGAAATGAGTGTTTCTCATGCTATAGCCGGCGCTAATTTTGTGGCCCCAAGTGATATGATGGATGGTAGAATTTTGACTATTCGTGAAGCATTAGAAGAGGAAGGGTTCATCAATACCGGTATTATGAGTTATTCTGCAAAATACGCCTCAGCTTTTTATGGGCCATTTCGTGATGCGTTAGATTCTGCACCAGTTGATATGGTTGATGTCCCTAAAGATAAAAAAACCTATCAAATGGATTATGCCAATAGAATTGAAGCCATTAGAGAAACAGAGATGGATATTGATGAAGGCGCTGACATTGTAATGGTTAAACCAGGTCTGTGTTATTTGGATATTGTAAGGGAAGTAAAAAATGCCGTAGATGTTCCGGTAGCCGTATATCAAGTATCTGGTGAGTATGCCATGATTAAAGCCGCCTCAGAAAAAGGCTGGTTAAACCACGATGCCGTAATGATGGAGCAAGTTACCGCTATTAAAAGAGCTGGAGCAGATGTCATAGCTTCTTATTTTGCTAAAGATGTTGTCAAATTGATTTCGTAAATTAGTACGCAATCAATTTTATAACAATGTCATTACTTATTTTTTATGCTTTTGTTTCTATTTTCTTTTCGTTTCTATGTTCAATTCTAGAAGCTGTATTATTAAGCGTTACGCCAACTTTTATCAATATAAAAAAGAAAGAAGGTAAGCTATTTGCATCGACACTTGAAGCTTACAAAAAAGATGTTGACAAACCTCTTATTGCCATACTCACTTTAAACACCATTGCACATACCGTAGGTGCCATTTTAGTTGGTGTACAAGCAAAGGTTGCTTATACCGAAATTTATGGTGATGCTTCTCATACTATTTTAGGTTTAAATTTTACTGAAGATGTACTAGTTGGGATTGTATCTTCAATCATGACCATATTAATCTTGGTAGCTTCTGAAATTATTCCAAAAACTATTGGAGCTACGTACTGGGAACAACTTGCTAACTTTACTTCAAAGGCCCTTAAAGTTTTAATTTTTCCCTTAAAATGGACAGGCATCTTATGGCTTTTACAACTTACCACCAAGATTATTGGAGGTAAAGGACATGTTAGTATATTAAGTCGTGAAGGATTTGTTACAATGACTGAAATCGCTCATGAAGAAGGCGTCTTTGAAGAAAACGAAATTAAAATAATTAAAAACCTCCTTAACTTTAAAAAAATTCTAGCTAAAGATATCATGACTCCAAGAACTGTTATTAAAACAGAAAACGAAACGATGACGGTTGCAGCCTTTTTTTATGCAAATTCCAATATTAGATTTTCAAGGATTCCCATATATTCAGAGCATCACGATAACATAGTTGGTTTGGTTTTAAAAGATGATGTTTTTAAAGAAATGGCTCTAGATAATGATAACAAAACATTACTAGACTTAAAACGAGACATTATTATTATAAATAGAAGCATCCCTATCCCAGAATTATTTCAACAATTAATTGATAGTAAAAATCATATGGCATTGGTGGTTGATGAGTATGGTTCAGTTAACGGCATCGTAACTATGGAAGATGTTATTGAAACCCTTTTGGGTTTGGAAATAATGGATGAAAGCGATAATGTGTCTGATTTGCAATTTCTTGCCAGAAAAAACTGGGAAAACAGAGCAAAACGATTAGGTTTGATTCACGAAGAAAAACCTAAAAACAATGAACAAAACTAATGGAGACATGCATCATTAGCTCCCCTTTAGGGTTTACCAAAATTGTTGGTGATAACGATGGTATCGTTTCAATAACGGTGCTTAATTCAGAAGAAAAAATTACAGATATTATACCTTTAGAACTAGAAGATTGTGTCATTCAACTTCAAGAATATTTTGAAGGGCAACGAAAAGAATTCGATTTAAAACTGAATCCCGATGGGACTGATTTTCAAAAAAAGGTTTGGAAACAACTTCTTGAAATTCCATATGGAAAAACACTTTCATATCTCGAACTATCAAAACAATTACACGATGTAAAAGCAATTCGTGCTGTGGCAAATGCTAACGGAAAAAATCCTATATGGATTATTATTCCTTGTCACAGGGTTATTGGCAGTGACGGTAGCTTAACCGGTTATGCTGGTGGTTTAAATAGAAAACAATGGCTTTTGGAACATGAAAGTCCATATAAACAAGCCTCATTGTTCTAGAATACATTCTTTTTAAGGGTTACTTTAAGCAAACATAACATAGCTGTTTTGATTATTAATTTTATTATATTTAATATATCTAAAACGATACACCCTTAATGAAATACTTTAAGTTCACGTTATCCCTATTGCTTACCTTAGGCGTTTTTTATGCGCTAAACACAAAACTTGCCTCTGTTCCTCCTATTGGAAAGTTTTTAAGCCCTTCTCAAGGTATTTGGCAAAATGAAAAAACAGAATCAATTACTGCAAATTTTCAAATGGAGGGCCTTTTGGATAAAGTTACTGTCTATTATGATGAAAATCTTATTCCTCATATTTTTGCTGAAAACGACATGGACTTATATCGATCTCAAGGCTATATCACTGCTAAACACAGATTGTGGCAAATGGAATTTCAAACTTTCGCGGCTGCAGGGCGTTTATCAGAAATTATAGGTGAGAAAGCGCTTAATTATGATAGAGCCCAGCGGAGAAAAGGTATGGGGTTTGGGGCAGAAGTTGCCCTAGAAAAAATGAAGGAGGACCCCGAAATTTTAAAATTTCTTGACGCTTATTGCCAAGGGGTCAATAGTTATATCAATAGTTTACAGGTTAGTGATTATCCCGTAGAATATAAATTATTAGATTATAAACCAGAGCCATGGACTGCAACCAAAACAGCTTTGCTTTTAATGTATATGACCGATGATTTATGTGGAAGAGATTATGACTTGGAAAAAACA
Source organism: Flavobacteriales bacterium (assembly GCA_024643405.1). Classification (GTDB taxonomy): domain Bacteria; phylum Bacteroidota; class Bacteroidia; order Flavobacteriales; family Flavobacteriaceae; genus Yeosuana. The sequence goes on from JAHENA010000024.1 coordinate 30,993, forward strand.
AATGCGTTGCGATTATTTGGTGAAGAGCGATTCAATTTATTATATCCTGATTTTTTTGATGTTAATGATCCTGTAATTCCTAAAGATACTGACTGGAGTTTTATTGATACTCCAATTACAGAAGTTCCTCAATCTCAACTTCCTTTAGACTCTATTGCTGAAACTATGGAAAAACCAGACCCAGATAATGGCAGTAATAACTGGGCAGTTTCTGGAAGCAAATCCTACTCTGGAAATCCTATTTTAGCCAACGATCCACATTTAGGCCTTAATCTGCCTTCCATCTGGTTTGTTATGCAATTAGCAACGCCAACCCATAATGCTTTTGGGGCCACATTGCCCGGTGCTTTAGGTGTTGTTTCTGGTTTTAACACAGATATTGCTTGGGGAGAAACCAACGCTACTCGCGATGTTAAAGACTGGTATAAAATAGAATTTAAAGATAAAAGCAGGGGTCAATATAAGTATAATAATTCATGGAAAAAGACCTCTGTTCGAGTTGAAGAAATTAAAATAAAAGGTCGAAAAACCTATATTGATTCTGTTATTTATACACATCATGGCCCTGTAAGTTATGATTATACCTTTAAAGGCAATGGGGAAAAAGAAGGTTATGCCATGAAATGGATTGGTCTTACAGGTGGAAATAATCAACGCACGCTTCTTGATTTAAATTCGGCAAAAAATTATGACGATTATTTAAAAGCACTTGAACATTGGGTTGCTCCTGCACAAAATTTTGTATTTGCGTCTACTCAAGGTGATATTGCACTTTGGATTCAAGGATTATTTCCAAATAAATGGAAAGGTCAAGGCAAGTTTTTAATGGATGGCAGTAATGCTGAAAATGATTGGCAAAGTTTTATTCCTAAAGAATTCAACGCACATACTAAGAATCCTGAACGTGGTTTTGTGAGTTCTGCTAACCAACATCCTGTCGATGAATCCTACCCATTCTATGTTTTTAACGATGGTTATGAAACCTATAGAAATCGAGTAATAAATGACTTTTTTAGATCAAAAGAAAAAATTACCATTCAAGATTTTAAAGACCTTCAAAACAACAACTTTAATCTTAAGGCTTCAGAATTATTGCCCTATATGTTTGAACATATGGATACATCAAGTCTGAGCAATGAGGAGACTAACATTTTAAACATTATTAAAAAATGGGATTACAATAGTAACATTAATGAGCTAGCTCCCAGCATATGGGATTTGTGGTGGAAAACATTACTTCCTTTAACTTGGGATGAGTTTAATATTGCAGATACGGCGCTTACTTATCCTTTTATATATCAAACCATCTTCATGCTTAAAACTTATCCTAATGATGCTTTTATGGATATTGTTTCAACTGCAGAAAGAGAAACATCTAGTGATTTATTTTTAATATCATTTAAGGAAACCGTTAAAAATTTAACGTCATGGAAAGCAGAAAATGGTGATTTTAATTGGGGGGCTTATAAAGGCACCTATGTTGGTCATTTATTGCAAGCTTTACCTGCATTCTCTCGTTTTGATCTGCCCATTGGTGGAGACCGAAATACCGTTAATGCTGCAGATACAAATCATGGCCCTTCATGGCGAATGATTGTTGAAATGAGTTCGCCTCCAAAAGCATTAGGTATTTATCCTGGTGGACAATCAGGAAATCCGGGAAGCAGATATTATGATGATTTTATTGATAAATGGGCTGCAGGAGACTATTTAAATTTATTATTTATGCAAAAATCTGAATCTAATCAGGACATCATTTCTACTCAAACCTTAACTCCAAAACCATGAAAATAAAAAGTATAAATTTTATAATGACTATTTTATTGGCTATTGCACTGTCTTTTGTATTACCATGGTGGTCTGTGATGGTTTCTGCATTTATAACATCTTTATTTTTATCTCTTAAAAAAGGGGCTGTTTTTTTTGTCCCTTTTTTAGCTATCGCATTGTTATGGTTTATTCATTCTTATTATTTAAGCAGTAGCAATGATTTTATTCTTGCTAAAAAAATAGCTGTTTTATTACCATTAAATGGTAATCAATATCTCTTATTACTTGTTACAGGCATTATAGGAGGTATAGCCGCAGGAGTCGCTGCTGTTTTTGGAAAACAGTGTCGTTTGATGCTAAGGTTAAGTAAAAAATAGTAACAGGTTATGATTTCAAAATTAAATCTTGAAAACATTTTATTTCTGGATATTGAAACCGTTCCAGAAGTTCCTTATTTTTCTGATTTAGATGAAACAAAACAGGCTTTATGGGAACATAAATCACAGTACCAAAGAAAAGAAAATGAGACGGCAGAAGCATTTTATGAGCGTGCTGGAATTTGGGCAGAATTTGGAAAAATAATATGTGTTTCTGTTGGGTATTTTACCTTTAGAGGCGATATCAGAAACTTTAGAGTGACCTCTTTTTATGGAGATGAAATTAAAATTCTAAAAGATTTTAAAAACTTATTGAACTCACATTTTAGTGAAACGAAGCATCTGCTTTGCGCCCATAATGGCAAAGAATTTGATTTTCCGTATATTGCCCGGCGCATGATTATAAACAATATCGAATTACCATACAAGCTCAATCTGTTTGGTAAAAAACCATGGGAAGTACCTCATTTAGACACTTTGGAGCTCTGGAAATTTGGCGATTATAAGACCTATACGTCTTTGAAATTATTAACCAATGTACTAGGTATTCCATC
>JAHENA010000025.1 GCA_024643405.1 Flavobacteriales bacterium
GTCCAACCCGCAGCAGCAGGCCCAGCTTCAACGAATAAAGATATTACCATTATAACGCTAGAAAGGAAAAATAACCAATAAGATACCATATTTAAAAACCCTGATGCCATATCACGAGCTCCAATTTGTAATGGAATTAATAAGTTACTAAAGGTTCCACTTAATCCTGCCGTTAAAACAAAGAATACCATAATAGTACCATGTATGGTAACCAATGCCAAATATATATCAGCATCCATAACTCCATTTGGAGCCCATTTACCTAGCAATGCTTCAAACAAAACATTTGGTTTTTCAGGCCATGCCAATTGTAAACGGAACATCATAGACATAAATACACCTATAACTCCCATGATCGTACCTGTAATGAGGTACTGCTTGGCAATCATCTTATGGTCTTGACTAAAAATGTATTTAGTAACAAAGGTTTCTTTGTGATGATGTCCGTGGTCTTCGTGAGCGTGAGTATCTTCGTGTGCTGACATAATCTTATATCGTATTTATCTTTTTAAATTGATTAATTAATTAAAGAGTCTTTAAATAGTTTTTGCTCTTTCATCCAAGCATCATATTCCTCCTGAGTTTCTACTATGATTTTCATTTGCATATTGTAATGTGATTTACCGCAAATTTTATTACATAATAGCAAGTAATCAAATTCATAAGGTTCTAAAGCCGATTCACCTTTAGCAATTAATTCTTTACTTTTTTCAACTCTGATTTTGTTAATATTAGCAACCTTTTCTACCATTTCAGACGACTGACGCATTTCAGTTGTAGTAATTGTTGGTGTAAACCCAAATTGTGTAATCATACCTGGCACACAATTCATCTGCGCTCTAAAGTGAGGCATATAAGCAGAATGCAACACGTCTTGAGACCGCATTTTAAATAAAATAGGTCTTCCTACTGGTAAGTGAAGTTCTGTAGTAATAACATCATCAACAGCATTAGGATCTGATTCATCAAGACCTAAAATATTGGCACGATCAATATCAATTAAACGCACATTTGCTTTCCCCAAAGTATTATCTTCACCACCATATCTTGCTTTCCAGTTAAATTGTTGTGCATACAACTCCACCACAAGAGGATCCTCATCCTCATTAACACCCATAATATTAATCCAGGTACTCAAACCATAGATAATTAAACCTGCTAAAACAATTACCGGGATAATCGTCCAAATAGCTTCCAATTTATTATTATCGGCAAAAAACAAGGCCTTTTTCCCTTTTTCACCTTTATATTTAAAAGCAAAATAATGAAGCAAAAATTGCGTAATAGTTTGCACCACAAAAATAAGTGTCATAGAGATAATCATCAAATTGTCAATTTGAGGACCATGCTCTGACGCCGAATTTGATAATAAAGGTAAATCACCCCATTTCACAAAAGAAACTATGGTGATAATATAAATGAAAGCTAAGAAGCCCATCATTAAATACCCATTTATTTTGTTATCCTTATCACTGGCTACTTGAGAATTTTCAACTTTAGCCTGCGCCAAATCAAAAATCTTAACCATTTGCCAGATGGCAACTAAAATAAATACTAAAACTATAATTGTTAATAAAGCAGTCATTGTTATCGTCGTCTTTATTTAGATTTTAATTAATAATGGAAATGTTCACTTTCTTTTCTAAAAGGATATCCTTTTACAAGTAAAGGTGCTTTTGTTAAAGCTGTAAATACAATGAAAATAAATAAACCTGCAAAAAGCAATAATGAACTAATTTCAGGAATTCCAATAAACCATCTGTCACCAACAGTTGCAGGCATGATCATATTGAAAATATCTACATAGTGTCCCGCTAAGATAACTAAACCAGTCATCACAACAAACCAAGGAACACGTTTGAAATCGGCATTCATTAACATTAGGATTGGGAATACAAAGTTCATAACAACCATGCCTAAAAATGGTAATTTATAATCACCGAATCGTGTTACGAAATAGGTAACTTCTTCAGGAATATTTGAATACCAAATCAACATAAATTGTGAAAACCATAAGTAAGTCCAAAATATACTAAAAGCAAACATGAATTTTGCAACATCATGCAAATGGTTTTCATTTACAAATTCTAAATAATTTCTGGATTTTAAATAGATAATTATTAATGAAAGAACGGTGATACCACTGACAAACATACTAGCAAAAACATACCAGCCAAATAATGTACTAAACCAATGCGGATCAACACTCATAATCCAATCCCAAGACATCATAGATTCTGTATAAATAAAGAACACTAAAAATGCTGCAGAAATACGGAATGCTTTTTTGAAATTGCTTGTGTCTTCAGCTGTATCTTGTGCCATTGAAAATTTACGAGAAAAATACCGGTATAAACTCCAACCTGCAATATATATCAGGCCTCTAATCACGAACCATGGTAAATTTAACCAACTCGTTTTTCCTTCAATTAATTTATCATGTGCCACTACTTCAGGGTCCATCCATACAAATAAATTATAATGCCCCAAAGTACCAGATGCAACAGCAATTCCCAACACTATTAAAGCGCCAGGCAATAAATATGCGGTCATCCCTTCCATCACTCTAAATAATACAGGCGACCAACCAGCCTGTGAAGCTATTTGAATGGCATAAAAAGCTAAAATCCCTAAAGATATCATCATAAAGAAAAAAGCAGCCACATAAAGTGCAGACCATGGTCTGTTAGCTATTTGATGCTGAACATGCTCAGCATGTTCATCTCCATGATGTACTTCTTCAGTTACTGCGGCTCCATGCGATTGTTCACCAGAAGTTCCTGCTACCATTTCATGTGATGTTGCTTCTGCATGACCACCGCCATGAGCAGAAGCCTCTTCAGCAATCATTGTTTTAACTTCTTCTAAAGATTTATGAGATGTCATAAAACCATATCCAACACCCAACAACCCTAGAATTATTAGAGCGAAAGAAAATGTTCTTAATTTATTTGAAAATGTATACATATCTATATAATCTTACTTTTCTAAATCTGCCTTTAATTTAAGCACATAGGAAACAACTTCCCATCGTTCTTTTTCATTCAATTGTCCTGCATAAGAACCCATGGCATTTTTACCATAATAAACTGTATGGTAAACACTTCCCTCATTAATGGCTCTTGCCGGATCATCATATCTTGGAATACCAAGAATTTTTTCTCTTTTCACAAGGTTTCCTTGTCCGTCCCCCTTAACGCCATGGCAAATACCACAATATATTTCATATAATACTTTTGCATTATCAAAATTAACTTGTGTTGAATCTAAGGGGCTTTTCAGCATTTCTTTTGCTAATTGATAGCCTTCAATAGAATTTTCATATTCAAAAAGGCTATGTCCTCTAGAGATCGTTCCTTCAGCAGATAATTGTGCTTCAATGCCGTTAGCAAATGCTTTTGACTCACCATAGGTTTCATAACTTATTGGCGCATACATATTGGGCATGAACTGATAGTTAGGAGCTGTGTCCTTTTTACAAGAAGCCAAGGTTACTATAACCATTAATAATACTGATATTTTAATTAAGCTTTTCATACGATTCATTAATGGGCTTTATCAACTAAATTAATCTCAACAGCACCCGATTCTTTCAGTAAGGCTGTTAATTCATTCTCATTACCATCAACAGCTATCTCCATTAAAAAATGGTCATCTGTTGTTCGTGGGTCTGGGTTTTCTGAATTTTTAAATGGCCACATTCTACTTCTTAAGTAAAATGTAATAACCATTAAATGCGCCGCAAAAAATACGGTCAACTCGAACATAATAGGCACAAATGCCGGCATATTTTCAAGATAACTGAAACTTGGTTTACCTCCAATATCTTGAGGCCAATCTTCTATCATGATAAAATTCATCATTAAAATAGCCACTGTTAAACCAATACATCCGTAAATAAATGAGGCAATAGCAATACGTGTTGGTGCTAATCCCATCGCTTTATCTAATCCGTGAACCGGAAATGGTGTGTATATCTCTTCAATATGATATCTTTCAGCTTTTACTTTTTTAACCGCTGACATTAAGACATCATCGTCATTATAAATAGCGTGAATTACTTTTGAAGCTTCCATATGCTACTTTTTATTTTTTGATTGGTTCATATCATCTCCTGAAGCATATTTCCCTGAGGTTCTAGCATCAACGCCTGTTCCTACTAAACTCTCACCAGCTTCTCTTAATCTCTTATATTTTTCACCAGAAGATTTCAAAATTGTTTTCACTTCAGCTTGTGCAATTACCGGGAAGGTTCTTGAGTATAATAAAAATAATACAAAGAAAAAACCAATCGTTCCAATGAATATTCCTATATCAACAAATGTTGGCTGGAACATTGTCCAAGATGAAGGCAAATAATCTCTATGTAAAGAGGTTACGATAATCACAAAACGCTCAAACCACATTCCAATATTCACCACAATAGAGATAAAGAAAGAAAACATAATACTGGTTCTTAATTTTTTAAACCACATAAACTGTGGTGAAAATACGTTACAAGTCATCATTGACAGATATGCCCACCAGTAAGGTCCAGTAGCTCTGTTTAAAAACGCATATTGTTCATATTCTACACCTGAATACCATGCAATAAATAGCTCAGTTATATACGCCACACCAACTATAGAACCCGTAATCATAATTACAATGTTCATTAATTCAATATGTTGAACGGTAATATAATCTTCTAGATTACATACTTTTCTCATAATAATGAGAAGTGTATTTACCATAGCGAAACCAGAAAATACAGCCCCAGCAACAAAATAAGGTGGGAAAATGGTAGTGTGCCAACCAGGAATAACAGAGGTTGCGAAGTCAAATGATACAATAGTATGTACAGAAAGTACTAATGGTGTCGCTAAACCTGCAAGTACCAATGACACTTCTTCAAAACGTTGCCAGTCTTTTGCTCTACCAGACCAACCAAAACTTAATAGAGAGTATATTTTCTTTTGAAACGGTCTCACCGCTCTATCACGTATCATGGCAAAATCAGGCAATAATCCAGTCCACCAGAATACTAATGACACCGATAAATAGGTTGAAATCGCAAATACATCCCAAAGTAAGGGTGAATTAAAGTTTACCCAAAGCGAACCAAATTGATTTGGAATAGGTAATACCCAATATCCTAACCAAGGACGACCCATGTGAATAATTGGGAATAAACCTGCTTGAACTACAGAGAAAATGGTCATCGCCTCCGCAGATCGGTTAATAGCCATTCTCCACTTTTGACGGAATAATAAAAGCACGGCAGAAATAAGTGTTCCTGCGTGACCAATACCTACCCACCAAACAAAGTTTGTAATATCCCAGGCCCAGCCAACGGTTTTATTCAAACCCCAAGTTCCAATACCCGTTGATATCGTATAAATGATACAACCAATTCCCCAAAGAAAAGCGGCTAGTGATATAGAGAAAACTATCCACCAAGATTTATTGGCTTTTCCTTCAACAGGTCTTGCCACATCAACAGACACATCGTGATATGATTTTTCTCCTGTAACTAAAGGTCTTCTAATAGGTGCTTCGTAATGAGACGCCATAATCCTTTTTTAATTATTTCTTAATTAATCTATTATGATTCCGTTGTATTTACCACTTTTGTTTGATACATCACGTTTGGTTTTGTTCCAACGCTTTCTAACAAGTGATACATACGGTTATCTTCTTTAAGTTTTGCAACTTGACTTTCTTTATCATTGATGTCTCCAAAAACCATAGCGCCGTTGCTACATGCCGCAGAACAAGCTGTTTGGAATTCACCATCTTTAATCACACGTCCATCACGTTTTGCATCAAGAATTGTTTTTTGTGTTTTTTGAATACACATTGAACATTTTTCCATAACTCCACGAGAACGTACAACCACATCTGGATTTAACACCATACGACCTAAATCATCATTCATATGATAATCAAACTCGTCATTTTCATTATATAAGAACCAGTTGAAACGACGTACTTTATAAGGACAGTTGTTTGCACAATATCTTGTGCCTACACAACGGTTATAAGCCATATGATTTTGACCTTGATGACTGTGTGATGTGGCAGCAACAGGGCAAACAGTTTCACACGGCGCATGATTACAATGCTGACACATGACTGGCTGAAAGGACACTTGAGGATTTTCTGATCCTCGTTCCATTTCTCTTAATGCTTGCTTCTGACCTGTAAACCAACCTTCAGCAGATTCTTTTTTATCATTATCTTCTGCAAAAGTGTCTTCTGATGAATAATATCTATCAATGCGCAACCAATGCATATCTCTACTTCTTCTTACCTCAGTCTTACCAACTACTGGCACGTTGTTTTCTGCATGACAGGCAATAACACATGCGCCACAACCTGTACAGGCATTTAAATCAATAGACAAGTTGAAATGATGTCCAATTGAACGATCAAATTCTTCCCATAAATCAACCTCAGGAGAGGTTACTGGTGTTTCAACATGATTTAAAGATACCATAGGAATACCATTCCATTCGTTCTTATCTTTCGTATTGAAAATTTCTAAAGTAGTTTCTTTAATGATACTTCCGCGTCCCATTAAAGTATTTTGCAACTGAACACAAGCAAATTCATGCTCTCCAGGAGCTAATTCAACGGTTACTTCTTGGCTATTATTAAAATCTTGATAGAATGCAAAAGCATTAACACCTGTTTGCATTTCTTTCTTTAATCCTTTGGTTCTTCCGTAGCCTAAAGCTAAACCAACAGAACCTTTTGCTTGTCCTGGCTGAATTATCACTGGAACTGTAAGTGTTTTTCCTTTTACAGTAACATTAGCGTAGCTTCCATTTAATGCGCCATTAGCAACATTAAAATTTACTAAGCCTAAAGCATCAGCGTCAAATTTTGAAACTGTTAAGTAATTATCCCAAGATGTTCTAGTGATTGGATCCGGAAATTCTTGTAACCATGGGTTATTGGCTTGTTGTCCATCACCCATTCCTATTTTAGAATACAATACTAACTCTAAAGCGCTTGATTTAACGGAAGCTATTAAAGCTCTAGCAGCATCTCCAGACGGTGTTTCTGTATTTTGAGAGGCATCTGTAGTGTCCTCTGTTTGCGTTTCAATAGTCCCCACAAACATACCATCATGCAGTGCTTGGTTAAAAGAGCTACCATTTAAAATACTTGTTCCCCAAGTTTCTTTAATATAATCATGATAAGAAACAGTATTACTGTTCCATATTAACAAAGCCTCTTGAAATTGTCTAGTATTAAATAACGGACGAATAGCCGGTTGAGTCAAAGCATAATGCCCCTTCTTTATTTCAACATCACCCCAAGATTCTAAATAATGTGGTGCAGCTGCAATAAATTGTGTTTCTGAAGATGTTTCATCTTCTTTCAATGAAAATGCTACCGATAAATCAGTGTTTTTTAATCCTTCAGAAAAATCTGAAGCATTCGCTAAAGTATATAATGGATTCACACCACTCATAATGATAGCCCCAACTTTTCCTGCTTTCATATCAGCAATTAAAGTCATGACTTCTTTATCACTTCCTTGTCTTGTTTTAATTGGAGTTGCTTTATCAAAAGCTTTAGCATTTAAGTATTCATTGATTTCAAGAGCAACTGTTTGTGCATTTACATCTTGAATCCCCGTAACTACTAATCCATCACTTCCCGCTTTCTTCAATTGAGACGCCGCTTTTTTAACCGCATCTTCAATATTTTCAGGTAAGCTTCCTGTAACAGAACCTCCAACCACATAGCTATATAATTTTGCTAAAGCCATTTTTTGCTGACTTGGAGTTAATGGTACTCTTTTATCGGCATTGGCTCCTGTTAGAGACATATTAGACTCAAACTGCACATGACGAGACATTTTTCCGTTTTGAGGGATTCTATTTTTAGAATATCCAGCATCAAAACCTCCGCCTTGCCAATCTCCTAAGAAATCTGCACCAACAGAAACAATGGTCATCGCTTTTGAAAAATCGTAATTAGCTAAACTACGTTCTCCATATTTTGCTTGGTAAGCATCCAATGCAGCAGATTCTGAAATAGCATCATAAACTACATGACGAACATTACCATATTTTTCTTTGAATTCAGCAATTAATTTGCTGGTTGAAGGACTCGCAAATGTTTGTGTTAATAACACAATATCTTTACCTGAGTCTTTCAATGCTGTTAGTTTTTGAACAACTTCTGCATCTAATTCATCCCAAGAAATTGAATTTCCGTTTTTCCTAGGACCTTGAACTCTTAAGCTGTCATACAACCCTAAAACTGAAGCATTCACTCTAGCATTGGCACTACCATTGGTAGAGGCCAAACTATTATTTTCAATTTTAATTGGACGACCTTCGCGAGTTTTAACTAAAACACTTGCAAAATCAAAACCATCAGCAATTGTAGTCGCATAGTAATTGGCAACACCAGGAATAATTTCTTGTGGTTGCACAACATAAGGTATTGATTTAATGACAGGACCTTCACAAGCAGCCAATGTAGCAGCTGCAGTGCTAAAACCTACATATTTTAAGAAATCACGACGTGTTGTAGTAGAGGCTTCTAATGACTCTTTATTCCCTAAAAATTCATCAGTAGGAATTTCTTCCACAAATTCGTTTTGTTTTAGCGTCTCAACAATTGAGCTATTTTCGTTTAGCTCTTCAACACTTTTCCAGTATTTCTTGTTTGATGACATATTATATAATTGAATTACTTCTTTAAAAGATTAATAATGACACTTACCACATTCCAAACCACCCATTTGAGCAGCAGTTAACTTATCTACACCATACTTTTTGGATAATTCCTCATGTATTTTAGTATAGTAAGCATTGTCTTCAACTTTAACATTCGTTGTTCTATGACAATTTATACACCATCCCATAGTTAATGGTGCAAATTGACTTGCAATCTCCATCTCCTGTATAGGGCCATGACATGTTTGACATTCTATACCGGCTACACTAACATGCTGAGAGTGATTAAAGTATACAAAATCAGGTAAATTATGGATTCTGACCCATTTAACAGGTTGTGAATTTCCAGTATATTGTTGAGCAGCATCATCCCATCCTGCCGCGGCATATAATTTCTTAATTTCAGCATCATAAAATTCTTTTGAGTATTCAACAGAGGTTTCCCCTTTATACTCATATATTGATTTATGACAATTCATACATACATTTAATGAAGGAATTCCAGAAGTTTTACTCACTCTAGCTGAGGAGTGACAGTATTTGCAATCAATTGCATTATCACCTGCATGTATTTTGTGAGAAAAATGAATTGGTTGTACTGGTTGATACCCTTGATCAACACCAATTTGCATTAAATATCCATAAACAAAATAGGCACTTGCCAACAGCAAAAATATGGAGGTCACTAAAACTAAAAACTGATTTTGAGCAAATGCTTTCCAAAGTGGTGTTCTTTGAGTGTCTGGCAACTCAATATCTTTAGCTGCAGCAAAACTACGCAGTGTTCTGTTCACTACAAATAAACCAGAAGCCAACAACATAAATAAAATTGCCAACGCACCTAGAATAAGTTCGTTTGACACGCCATTATTTCCTGAAGCTTGAGTATCTGTAGCTGCCGTTTGAGCTGCCGCTGGTTCTGCCTTTACTTCAGCAGTGTATGCAAGAATATTATTAATATCATCATCTGAAAGCTGTGGAAATGCAGTCATTGCAGTACCACCAAACTCATTATAAACCTTATTCGCATAGGCATCACCAGATTTAATTAAACCTGCACTGTTACGAATCCATGCATAAATCCACGCTCTGTCTAAACCAGAATCTGCAGACAATCGCGCTTCAACATTACGCAAAGCCGGACCTGTCATTTTTTTATCTAACTGATGGCATGCTGCACAATTGGCATTAAATAATGATTTTCCTTTGGCTGGATCTCCTTCCTGGGCTGAAAGTGAGATTGAAAACGCAAATAAAAAAATTAAAGCTAAACTAAAAAAGTTATTACTTAATTTACAGTGAATCACCTGTCTCATATTGTTGGTTAAATTAACTTCAAAACTTTGGTACGGTTTTTTCATTAGATGAATCAGAAAAAACAGAGTTATAAAACGTAGGCAAAAGTAATATTTAAACTCGATTTTAGAAATGTAGACTAGTGATAATTGATAATTTAGACACATTCTAAATAATAATTTGTTATCTAATTAAGTTTATACTTATACATTTGCACTAAATATAATTAAAAATGAAAACATTAAGTTTAAAAATCAGCCTTTTAGTTTGTATCTGCTCTATGGCATTTGCAACTAATGGATATGCGCAACAAGGAACAGTGACTGTGAATCAAGATAAAAACATTGACGTGTTGTTAGATTTAAAAAAAGAAATGAATAAAACTGAAAACTTAACCGATAGATATAAGATTCAGGTTTATTCAGGCAATCGTGCTGAAGCTGAAGCGACTCAAACTAAATTTAATACCGCCTATGAAAATTGGAAATCAAATATCGTTTATGAATATCCTAACTTTAAAATCTGGGCCGGCAGTTTTACCACCCGTTTAGAAGCAGATCGGGCCTTAAAAGAAGTGAAACGAAAATTTCCAAGCGCCTTTATTTTTAAGCCAAAAAAATAAATTTAATAACTTAGCAATAAATAAAAAAGCCTTTCAAAATTGAAAGGCTTTTTTATTTATTGCTTTTAATTTTTATTTAAGCTTTTTCTTAACTTCAACTTCATGGAAGGCTTCAATAATGTCCCCTTCTTTAATGTCATTGTAGTTTTTAATTTGCATACCACAATCATATCCTTTGGTGACTTCCTTCGCATCGTCTTTAAAACGTTTTAAAGACGCCAATTCTCCTGTGAATACAACCACGCCATCTCTAATAAGGCGGATGCCAGAATTTCTTAGTATTTTACCGTTCGTTACCATACAACCAGCAATACTGCCAATTTTCGTTACTTTAAATATTTCTCTTATTTCAGCAGTACCAGTAATTTCTTCCTTAAACTCAGGAGATAACATACCTTCCATAGCATCTTTTAAATCATTAATAGCATCATAAATAATAGAATATGTACGGATATCAATTTCTTCTTTATCAGCAATCATCCTTGCATTTCCAACAGGACGCACATTAAATCCTATAATAATAGCATCAGAAGCCGAAGCTAATAATACATCACTTTCAGTAATGGCCCCTACTCCTTTATGTAAAATATTAACCTGAATTTCTTCAGTAGATAATTTTTGGAATGAATCTGTCAGCGCTTCCACAGAACCATCCACATCACCTTTAAGAATAATGTTTAATTCCTGGAAGTCTCCAAGTGCAATACGACGTCCTATTTCATCAAGAGTAATATGACGTTGTGTTCTAACCGATTGCTCACGCTGTAATTGCGATCTTTTTGCTGCAATTTGTTTTGCTTCACGTTCATCCTGGAATACATTAAATTTATCACCTGCTTGAGGTGCTCCATCTAATCCTAATATAGACACAGGTGTTGAAGGCCCTGCTTCAACGACATTATTACCACGTTCATCCTGCATCGCTTTAACTTTACCACTATTCTTTCCAGCTAACACATAGTCACCTACTCTTAAGGTTCCTGCCTGCACTAAAATGGTTGAAATATAACCACGCCCTTTATCTAAAAAGGCCTCAACAACAGTTCCATTTGCAGGTTTATCTGGATTAGCTTTAAGCTCTAACAATTCAGCTTCAAGTAATACTTTTTCTAATAATTCTTTGACACCAGTTCCCTGTTTAGCAGAAATATCATGCGATTGAATTTTACCACCCCAATCTTCAACTAGCAAATTCATTTGAGCAAGTCCTTCTTTAATTTTTTCAGGATTTGCATCTGGCTTATCTATCTTATTTATAGCAAATATAATTGGTACACTAGCTGCCTGAGCATGTGCAATCGCTTCTTTGGTTTGTGGCATGATGTCATCATCCGCCGCAACTACAATAATGGCCAAATCTGTTACTTGGGCACCGCGGGCACGCATGGCTGTAAAGGCTTCGTGACCAGGTGTATCTAAAAATGCTATTTTTTGTCCATTATCTAGTTCAACCCCATAAGCCCCGATATGTTGGGTAATCCCTCCGGATTCTCCAGCAATTACATTTTCCTTTCTTATATAATCTAAAAGCGACGTTTTACCATGATCTACGTGTCCCATGACAGTGACGATTGGTGCGCGTGGTTTTAAATCTTCTTCTTTATCTTCAACTTCTTCTAATGATTCTTCAATATCTGCAGTTACAAACTCAACCTGATAACCAAATTCCTCAGCAACAATAGAAAGCGTTTCAGCATCTAACCGTTGATTCATTGTTACCATCATACCCAGAGACATACAGGCAGAAATAATTTGCGTTACAGGAACATCCATCATGGTTGCTACTTCACTTGCTGTAACAAACTCCGTTACTTTAAGTATTTTGCTTTCTGCCGCTTCCTGCTCTAAACTCTTTTCAGACTGTTCTCTATGATGCTCTCTTTTCTCTCTACGGTATTTTGCGCCTTTGCCTTTGCTGGATTTTCCTTGAAGTTTTTCAAGTGTTTCACGCACTTGCTTTTGAACATCTTCTTCGCTTGGCTCTTCTTTAATAATTGGTCTTCTAGGTCCTCCTTGAGTACCTCCTTTGAATCTATCACTACCGCCACCTCTATTTGGTCCAGTGGACTTACTTTGATCATTACCCGCTTGAGGCCCGCCTACTTTACTAATTCGACGACGCTTCTTTTTATTTGCAGCATTATCACCTGGTTTTGATTCAGGCTTTTTATCTTCTTTCTTTTTCTTAGGCTTATTAAATTGTGAAAGATCTATTTTGTTTCCAGAAATTTTAGGCCCTGAAAGTTTTTGATATTGTGTTTCCACCTTCTCATCAGGAACCAATTCTCCTTCACTGTTAAGTCTTTCGCGCTTTGGCTCTTCAGGCTTTGGCTCTACCTTTATTTCTATAGGTGCTACTTTAGGTTTTTCAACCGTTTCTGTTTTGGCAGTTACTTGATCTTCCTTTTTAGGAGTTTCTTGAACAACTTCCTTAACCTCCTTAACTTCTTCAACCTTAGCAACAGGAGCTTCCTCCTTCTTTTTTGGCTCTAAATCAATTTTACCAACAGATTTAGGTCTAGAAATAACTGTAGATGCCCTAATAATTTCTTCTCTTTTGGCTTCTGCTTTTTGTTTTTCTTCAATTTCGCGCTCACGTTGTTCACGCAAAATTTCTTTCTCCTTTTGTTTTGCCTCACTAACTTCTTGAGATGCTACTTTTTTATTAGCGTCTGTTTGAAATTCATTTGAAAGAATTACATGAACCTCTTCTGAAATTTTAGTATTCGGACTTTTTTCCACATCAATGCCCTTAGATTCCAAGAAATCCACTGCGCGATCAATAGAAATATTTAATTCACGTAATACTTTATTTAATCTAACTGTTTCAGCCATAAATTGCCTTTAATATACCAAATATACGTTATTCTTCAAATTCTTCTCTTAGAATTCTAATAACGTCCCTTATTGTTTCTTCTTCTAAATCTGTTCTTTTTACAAGATCTTCAACATCTTGCTCCAAAATACTTTTTGCTGTATCAAGACCCGCTTTGCTAAATTCTTGAATAATCCAAGCTTCAATTTCATCAGTAAATTCAGATAATTCAACATCTTCCTCTGCGCCTTCTCTAAACACATCAATTTCATAGCCTGTTAATTGTCCGGCCAATCTAATATTGTGTCCACCTCTACCAATAGCTTTACTTACTTCCTCAGGTTTTAAAATAACCTCAGCTCTTTTTGTTTCTTCATTTATTTTAATTGAAGTCACTCTTGCAGGACTTAAAGCTCTTGTAATATATAATTGTAAATTATTAGTGTAATTTATAACATCAATATTTTCATTTCCTAATTCCCTAACAATGCCATGAATTCTAGATCCCTTCATTCCAACACAAGCTCCAACCGGATCAATTCTGTCGTCATAGGAGTCTACAGCAACTTTGGCTTTTTCTCCTGGAATTCTAACCACTTTTTTAACAGTAATTAAACCATCAAAAACTTCTGGAATTTCTTGTTCAAAAAGCTTTTCTAAAAATGCCGGTGAACTTCTTGACATTATAATGGTGGGCTTTGCGCCTTTTAACTCAACACTATCAACAACGCCTCTTACACTATCTCCTTTTCTAAAAAAATCTGATGGTATTTGTTTTTCCTTTGGTAAGATAATCTCGTTACCATCATCATCTAATAATATGACCGCTCTATGACGTATATGATGCACTTCTGCAGTATAAATTTCACCTACTAAATCTTTAAATTGCTTATAGATAATAGTGTTATCATGCTCATGAATTTTAGAAATTAAATTTTGACGTAAAGCTAAAATAGCTCTACGACCTAAATCTACCAATTTCACTTCCTCAGACACATCTTCACCAACTTCAAAATCTGGTTCTATTTTTCGAGCTTCGGATAATGAAATTTCTTGATTTGGCTCTAAAACCTCACCATCAGCAACCACAATACGGTTTCTCCAAATTTCCAAATCACCTTTATCTGGGTTCACAATAATATCAAAATTATCATCATCACCAAACTTCTTTTTTAAGGCACTTCTAAAGACATCCTCTAAAATAGCCATTAACGTTACACGATCAATTAATTTATCGTCTTTAAATTCTGAAAACGATTCAATTAATGCAATATTCTCCATAACTCTTTTGAATTAAAATTTAATCATCACTTTTGCTTCTACAATATCACTAAAAGCTATTACAGCTTCCTTTTTTACAGTTACCTTACCTTTTCCAACGGGCTTAGGCTCTCTAACTTTCCACTCCAGAGAAATACCTTCATCAGACACTCCTTTAAGAATTGCTTCAATTTTATCTGAGGCTGTTTTAACCTCAAGGTTTCTACCTATATTTTTGTTATACTGTCTTTTATTAACAATAGGCGAAGCTGCTCCTGCCGAGGCCACTTCCAATGCAAAATCTATTTCTTCACGGTCTAAATTATGCTCAATGGCTCTACTAATAAACATACAATCTTCAACACTAACCCCCTTGTCACCATCAATCACAATTTTAATTTTATTATCATCATTGATAGACATATCTAATAGAAACAAATCTGTTCTTTCCATTAGAGCGTTTTCAAGTAAATTTTTAACTGTAGTTTTAAACATTTTTATTATAAAAAGAGGGGACTTTTCGTCCCCTCATTTCCTTATTTTGCCTTACAACGGCGCAAATATATGCTTTTTTAATTGATTTTTAAAGTAATATTCATAAATTTATATACAATTAACTGAGTTAACAAGAACCAAAAACTATGAAAAAAATACTTATACCTACGGACTTTTCAGAGCAGGCGGAAAATGCATTAAAAGTCGCTGTTCAAATTGCTAAAAAACAAAAGGCTGAAATTTATTTACTTCACACCTTAGAATTGCCAATGCAAAAGATAGATCCGCTAAGCACGGCTCAAAATCTTCCTGAAGCCATGTATTTTATGAAGCTGGCACACAAACATTTTGAAACTTTATTAGAAAAAGACTACTTGAAAGGACTAAATGTTCATGAAATTGTTGAATTTTATGAGCCTTTTAGAGGCGTGTATCAGGTTTGCAAAAAACATCACATTGATTTGATTGTTATGGGATCGCATGGCACCAATAGTTTTAAAGAAATGCTGATTGGTTCAAACACCGAAAAGGTGGTTCGAACTTCTGAAGTGCCTGTTTTAGTGATTAAAAAAGAACATCCTGTTTTTAAAGTGAATGATCTGGTGTTTGCATCAAATTTTAAGGAGCATTATAAAGCACCATATTTAAAAGCAACAGAATTCGCAAAATTGTTTGACGCCAAAATACACCTTCTCATGGTTAATACCGCTAGTCATTTTATGACTACTCATGATGCCGAGGAGCGCATAAACACCTTCGCTAAGTCTGCCAAATTTGATAATTATTCCATTCACGTTTACAATGATATTAATGTTGAAAAAGGTATCATGAATTTTTCACAATCTATTGGAGCTGACCTCATAGGTATGTGTACGCATGGCAGACAAGGTTTATCAAGCTTTTTCAACGGCAGCATAAGTGAAGATTTAGTGAATAATGCTAAACGTCCTGTGATGACTTTTAAAATTGATTGATTTATGCTTTAAAAAAGGAATGTTTTATAAAACAAAAAGTCTCAAACAAAATTTGCTTGAGACTTTTTTGTTGGCCTACTAGGGCTCGAACCTAGACTCTTCTGGACCAAAACCAGACGTGTTGCCAGTTACACCATAGGCCAATGTGCAATTGAGGGTGCAAATTTAGCACAAAGTTTTATTTGCACAAGTATTTTTTTGAAAATAATATGGATATACTAACCTTTTAATAAAATTTACATAATTTACCCAGAACAAATTTTGAAGTTTTATACTTTAAAAGATTTAAGAAAGCATGAATTATGTTAACACTAACTAAATACTTGTCCCTCTTTTCATATTTATTATTAAATTCGCTGTCATAAATAAACATATCACAATATGACCTATTTCAACTTTAAAAAATGGAACACCATTACTGGTTGGTTCACTTTTTTAATTGCCTTTATAACATATGGTTTAACCGTAGAACCAACCGTTAGTTTTTGGGATGCCGGAGAATACATCTTAACATCTGCCAAACTTCAGGTAGGTCATCCACCAGGAGCCCCATTGTTTCAAATGTTTGGAGCCTTTTTCTCCTTGTTCGCATTTGAGCCTTCAAAGATAGGCTACATGTTGAACTTAATGAGTGCTGTGGCGAGTGCCTTTACTATTCTTTTTATGTTTTGGACTATTACCCTATTACTTAAAAAACTAGTAGTTAAGAAAAATGAGTTGTCCCAACAAAAGGCAATAGCTATTCTTGGAAGTGGGTTAGTTGGAAGCTTAGCGTTTACGTTTACAGATTCCTTTTGGTTCAATGCGGTTGAAACTGAGGTTTACGCCATGGCAACATTGATAATGGCTATCTTATTTTGGCTAGGTTTACGATGGGAACAAGACATGGATAAACCAAGAGGTAATCGTTGGCTTATCTTAATCTCCTTTGTTATAGGCTTGTCATTTGGAGTTCACTTTATGGGATTACTCACTATTCCAGCGATTGGATTAATCTACTTTTTTAAGAACTACAAAACGGTCACAGTTAAAAATTTCATCATAGCCAATTTGGTGTCCGTAGCCGTTTTACTTTTTGTTTTTAAACTTTTGGCACCAAACATTCTGAGAATATTTAGTGCCTTCGAAATCTTTTTTGTCAACTCAATAGGTCTTCCTTTTAATTCCGGATCCATCATTGCCGGATTATTTATTGTAGCACTAATTTATTATGGTCTAAAATATACCAAGCAAAAAGGCTATAAACAGTTGAATACTGGCATTCTTTGTGTTGCTTTTATAATTGTTGGTTTTTCTTCATGGTTATTATTACCTATTAGAGCGAACGCTAATGTGGTAATTAATGAAAATAACCCTTCAAGCGCAAGAGAATTACTAGCTTATTACAATTTGGAACAATATCCTGAGACCCACTTGTTTTATGGACCGCAATTCACCGATCAATACGCCTACCTCGATGAAAACAATCCGTATGTAGATGACAAACCTAAATACGAAAAAGACGAAGTTAAAGGTGAGTATGTCATTGTAAACGATTATAAAAATGCCAAACAAAATTATAATTCTAAACATGCCTCTATTCTGCCAAGAATGTGGAGTGGTGAACATGCCGAAAATTATATGATGTTTTCAGGATATTTGGATTTCAAATTGAAGCCTGATTACCAAATGCAAAACGAGTTAAGAACTTTGGTGGCTAATTTTAAAAATGATGTCACTAAAGGCAATGTTGATTATGAAGATTATCATAATTTTTTAAAACGTTATAAGAACTATTTAGACATTGAAAAACCTTCCTTAGCAAGCAATATTGTATACATGATACAATACCAGTTAGGCTATATGTACTGGCGTTATTTTATGTGGAATTTTACCGGAAGACAAGACGATATCCAGGGAAAATATGACAATCACGGGAATTGGATTAGTGGTATAAAACCAATTGATGAATGGCATTTAGGACTTTCACAGGATAACCTTCCAAGTGATGTAAAAAACAACAAAGCCAGAAACACCTACTATTTCCTTCCACTACTATTAGGCCTTATTGGGTTATTCTTTTTATTTAATAAAGACAGAAAATTATTCTGGACCATGTTGGTGTTTTTCCTTTTCACTGGTGTCGCTATTCAATTTTATACCAATGTTCGGCCTTTTGAACCAAGGGAAAGAGATTATTCTGTTGTCGGTTCATTTTATGTTTTCGCCCTTTGGATTGGTTTTGGTGTTTTTGCAATATATGATTCCCTTAAAAAATTCGTCTCGTCCAAGTTATTAGCACCGGCTATCACTATTACCTGTTTAGTTTTAGTACCCGGGATATTAGCTGCTAACAACTGGAATGACCATGATAGATCTGATAAATTCACAGCCAAATCCATGGCTAAAATGTACCTTGATTCTTGTGCTAAAGACGGTATTTTATTTTCAATTGGAGACAATGATACCTTTGCGCTTTGGTATGCTCAAGAAATTGAAGGATACAGAACCGATGTCCGCGTAGTGAACACGAGCTTATTTCAAACAGATTGGTATATAGACCAGATGAAAAGAAGAGCTTATGATAGTGATCCTGTGCCTTCACAGCTAACTCATGATCAATATAAATATGGCACCAGAGATTATATCATAAAAGAACCTGTTATAAAAGATACTTTAAATATTAAGGAGTTTTTAAATTTTATAACCAGTGATCATCCAAGAACAAAATATAAATATGTTTTGGAGCAGCAAGGCGTTGATATTAGTGGTATTAGAAATCAAGATTTAAATGCTAATTATTTACCAACGGAATATTTAAGACTTCCTGTAAATAAAGAAAACGCACTTAAATATGGCATAGTTAGTCCTAAAGATGCTGATAAAATAGTGACTGATATTGTTATAAAAATTAAAGATGGTGCTATTTATAAAAACAGGCTATTAATGCTTGATATTGTTGCCAATAATGACTGGAAACGTTCCATTTATTTTACTGGGGGCAGCTTTGGAGATGATGATTATATATGGATGAAAGACTATTTGCAGTTAGACGGGATGTGCTATAAATTAGTTCCAATTAGAACGCCTGTTGATAAAGCAAATCCATTTGACATGGGTAGAGTTGATAGTGACTTAATGTTTGAAAAAGTGAAAAACTGGGATTGGGGTAATAGCGGAAGTCCAGATATTTATCATGACCCTGAAACACGAAAAAACTCCATCTCTTATAGAGGTAATCTGGCCCGACTCATTGAACAATTAATTAATGAAGACAAATTGGATAAAGCTGAGGAAATAGCTGATATAGCGATGACTAATATGCCTGTAGACTATTTTGGGTATTATACTTTACTCGAACCTTATGTAAGCGCCTATTATGAAGTTGGAAATAAAGAGAAAGCGGAACAGTTATTCAAAGATGTTGCTAAAAAATATCAGGAAAATCTAACCTATTACAGTGGTTTAACAACAACAAATCAAGGGCATTTGTTTGAAGATATTTATACAGACATACAACGCTATAAAGGTTTAGTGGACGTATTGATAACTTATGATCCGGAATTTGCAACAAGTGAAAGTGAGGTGTTTAATTCATATTTAAAATTATTCAGTCATTTTTATGAAGACGCTGGAAATAGTGAGTCAAATCAAGATAAAGACATTCCGTCAGACACCAGTATAGAGGCGAACTAGTTATGCAGATGGTTCCTGTAAAAACACCGTCAGTGGTAAAAAAAATGTTCCCTAACTATGTTTGGAGCATGCCGCCTTCAGACCCGGTTATTTATCTTACTTTTGATGATGGCCCTACACCTGAAATCACTGACTGGACTTTAAAACTCTTGAAAAAATTTGATGCAAAAGCAACCTTTTTTTGTATTGGTAATAATATTGAAAAATATCCCGAACTCTTTCGGGATATTATTTCTCAAGGCCATGCTATAGGAAACCACACTCATAATCATTTAAAAGGGTGGAAAACACCAACTGAAAATTATTTACAAAACATCTCAAAAGCAGAATTTACAATAAGTTCCCACTTCTATAAAACAAATCTTTTTCGTCCGCCGTATGGACGTATTAAGCCCAAACAAGCACAACAGCTTATTGCATTAGGATACCATATCATCATGTGGGATATTTTAACTTTTGATTGGGATAAGGATATTAGCGATGAAAAGTGCTTAAAAAATGTAATTGAAAATACGAGTAACGGCAGTATTATTGTATTTCACGATAGTATAAAAGCTTCGAAAAACATGATGTCTGTTTTACCAAAAGTACTGGAGCATTATTCTAAACTTGGATATACTTTTAAAGCTTTGGAGTTTAAAGATATTGCTTAATAATGCCAATCAAAGTATTTGCATCTTGCTCACCGCTTTGACGCCATTTCATCTCTCCATTTTTATAAATGATTAATGTTGGTAACCCTTTTACTCTGAGCGCTTCCGCTAATTCTTGGTTTTTTTCAACATCAATCTTTATCACTTTAGCTTTATCGCCAAGTGCCGCTGCCACATCTCTTAAAACAGGATGCATTGCTGTGGATTGATCATTCCATTCGGTGAAAAAATCTAACAAAACAGGAATGTCTACATCTATTAGTTCCCCAAATTTTGACATATTTTAAAATTTATTAGTCAAATGTACTTATACAAACCTACGTATTTTTTTGATATTACGCTTATATACAATTCAATTGGTTCAAATTGATATTAATTTAAAAATAAACAATTTCAATATAATTATAACATGTTATACCAAAAATTCTTACAGATTGATTTAAATTAAGCATTATTTGATCCTTTTTTTAATTCAATTACGGTTATCTCTGGCCAAATCCCAACCCGACCTGGAAAGGCATGGTAACCAAACCCTCTGTTGACATTAATAAACCTTCCAAATTCTGAATACAATCCAGCCCATTGTTTATAAACATATTGAGATGGACTCCATCTAAAAAACCCCGGTATTTCTATGCCCATCTGAAGCCCATGTGTATGACCGCTCAAGGTAAGATGATAATTAAAATCATCCTTCTTTACCTTATATTCCCAATGCGATGGATCATGAGACATTAATATTTTAAAATCTTCCTTTTCTAATCCTAATGAGGCCTTTTCCAAATCGCCTGCCTGATTAAATCCTTTTCCCCAGTTCTCTACACCTACTATGGCTATTTTTTGTCCGCCCTTTTCAATATAACGGTTTTCATTTAAAAGTAAATCAAAACCAATTTTAGGATGCACCTTCTTAACCGCCTCAAAATTTTTAGCTTTATCTTCCTTTGAAGCCCAATCCACATAATCACCATAGTCATGATTTCCTAAAATTGAATACTTCCCATAAGGTGCCTCAAAATTTTTAAACAAATCAATCCAGTTATCCATTTCATCAGCCTTATTATTTACAATATCACCAGTAAAAAGTATAAGATCTGATTTTTGCTGATTAATTAAATCAATACCGTATTGAATCTTATCAGGATTTGTAAAACTTCCTGAATGAATATCAGAAATCTGAGTAATAGTAAATCCATCAAATGCCTCCGGTAAATCTTCAAAGGCTAATTGATATTTTAAAACTTTATAATTATACTTTCCTTGAAAAATTCCATATAAAAAAGACGTAAAAGGAATTGCTGCTAATACCAGTGCTAATTGCGATACAAATAAGCGCCTACTTGGTATAGGCTGCGTTGTTCCTGGTGACA
The DNA here is from genome assembly GCA_024643405.1 of Flavobacteriales bacterium. Lineage (GTDB taxonomy): Bacteria > Bacteroidota > Bacteroidia > Flavobacteriales > Flavobacteriaceae > Yeosuana. The sequence goes on from JAHENA010000025.1 coordinate 21,842, forward strand.
CATAAGACACTGTTTTTTGAACAAGTCTGACAGCATCTTCACCAAACATCATGATGACTATCACTAATTTAGGAATTAAAAAAGTAAGTAAAAACCCTGCTGCAAGTTGAAATCTAATTGTTTGACCTGCGCTTCTAGGCGTGGAATAAACGGTGTAAAATAAATTAATGTAAATAGCCAATGCAGCTAATACCCAAATAATTTTCACATACTTGTTTTTTGTAATGGTTTTAAGTGCCTGAAAAGCATAAAATTCTACTACAAAAAACAACAAAGAAAAAACCACGAGGGCAATAAAAAATCGGGACATATAAAAATTTTTTCAAATGTAAAAAGTTAAGCACGTAATTGCATGGTATTTAATGTAAGATTAACAATTTAATAATAATTCAATAAGCTAAAAATCAATTTTTTACTCGTTTAGTGTGCAAAAAAAATAATTATTGCAATAATTTTATAATGGCTTCAATCTTAGAATAATCTGAAATTGACTTTCCGAATTCATTAATATATAGGGCACTATTCATGCTCATTTTCGGCGACATCCCATGGTGATGGAATGTAGAAAGTGAACAATGTATTTCATTAAAACCAGCTTCTTTAAACTGCATAGCGTTTTCCAGATTAATACCACCACCAGGTAAAATAGTTATTGTATTTTTTGCTTGATCTTTTAGATTCAGAATTAATGGCAATCCTTTTAATGCCATATTTTCTTGACCTGAAGTTAAAACCCGCTGTACTCCAAGCTTTATTAATTCATTTAAAGCACTTATGGGGTTAGCAACCAAGTCAAAAGCACGATGAAATACAAAAGGCAATGGTTTTGCAAGGTTAACAAGTTCCTGAGTTCTAAGTATATCTATTGAATTGTCTGCATTTAAAACGCCTGAGACAATACCAGAACAGCCTAACTCTTTGCATAATTCAATATCTTTTTTAATAATATCAAATTCTGCCGCAGAATACACAAAATCACCGCTTCTTGGCCTGATTAAAACAAAAACAGGAATACTTAAAGACGTTATAACCTGTTCAATCAAACCATAAGACGGGGTAATACCCCCAACCACCAATTCACTGCACAATTCAATACGGTGTGCTCCAGCCTGTTGTGCATTATAGGCAGACTCATATGAATTAGCACAAATTTCAACAATCATAAATTACTTTTTATCTTAAATTAAATTGTAAATCCTTGAATATGCCTTTTCACTTTTGTGTTAAAACTACTAATATTCACCTAAAAATGCTAATTATTTAAGTGTATCTCACTATTTTAGTTATTCATTTAAAACGACATAGGTTTAACTATTGAAAATTAAAAAACGGAGCCATGCAACGACGAAAATTCATAAAAAATTCAGCGCTTAGTATCACTGGAATTGTTTCTTCATCGATAATAGCATCCAATCGACCATCAACTTTTGATGAGAATTTAACAATAAAGTCTATTAAACCGTTGGTTGTTTGCACATGGAATTTTCCAAATGCTACTTCCAAAGCAAGGGAGGTTTTAAATAATGGCGGAAATGCCTTAGATGCCGTTGAACAAGGTGTTATGATTGAAGAAGCTGATCCAACAAACGAAACCGTTGGTTTAGGCGGCCGACCAGACAGAGATGGCAATGTTACTCTGGACGCATGTATAATGAACAAAGAGGGTAAATGTGGGTCTGTGGTTGCACTTCAAAATATTGTTCATGCTATTTCAGTCGCCAGAAAGGTTATGGAAAACACCCCTCACGTTATGCTAGCCGGACGTGGAGCTGAAAAATTTGCTTATGAAAGTGGGTTTAAAAAAACAAATTTACTGACTGAGAGCACAAAGAAACAATATGAAGAATGGAAAAAAACCTCAAATTATAAACCTATTATTAATATTGAAAATCATGATACCATTGGCATGCTTGCTATTGACATAAATGGAGATATAGCAGGTGCCTGTACTACAAGTGGTTTAGCCTATAAAATGGCCGGGCGTGTTGGCGACAGTCCCATAATTGGATCTGGATTATTTATAGATAATGAAATAGGTGGTTGTGTAGCTACTGGCCTTGGGGAAGAAGTTGTTAAAACCGTTGGAAGCTTTTTAGTAGTTGAACTTATGCGACAAGGTAAGACCCCTCAAGAGGCCTGTGAAGAAGCTATTAACAGAATTGTAAATAAACCTAACAGCGATTATAAAAATTTTCAAGTGGGCTATATCGCCCTGAATAAACAAGGGGTCACAGGCGCCTATGCCATCCATCAATATTTTAGTATGACTAAAAATCAAGATGGCATAAATGAGTCCATTCAATCAGATTATTTCACCAAACCCTAACATCCAAAAAGTGTTTTTATGCTTAAACCTTAGTTTGCAAAAATCAACTCTCCCTTGGTTTCCATTTCTTTAAATTTTTGAACCAGCTCTAAAGCATCAGGAATAACATCACTACAGAGTATAATCAAAGACCCCTTAACTGCATTTTTAACCGCATAAGTAATTGCTTCCTTTTCAGATGGAATAATGGTCGTTTTTTTATTTTTATCAACCATTTTTATTCCATCATCCAGCATTTTTATAAGTTCCTGCTCTGTTCTTCCGCGTAAGCGCTTATCTTGTCTAATAATAATTTCATCAAACATTTGTGCTGCAATACTACCTATTTGATTCGTATCTTCTTCTCGTCGGTCTCCAACTCCGGCAATTATTCCTACTTTAAGCGTAGCTTCAAGAGTGTCAGTAAATTTCTTTAAGGCAAGCATTCCGGCTGGATTATGGGCGTAGTCCAACAAAATTGAAAAATTTTTAAATTCAAATAAATTTAATCGCCCTGGTGTTTGAGATGGAGAAGGAATAAAAGTTTCTAAGCCTGCTTTCATATCTTCAATACTAATCCCTTGAATATTTGCGGCCAATATAGCCGGCAAAACATTCTGAATCATAAACGTGGCCTTCCCTCCATATGTTAAAGGTATATCTTCAGCTTTCATAACACGCATTTTCCATTCTCCTCTACAAATAGTAACATATCCATTTTCATAGATAGCAGAAATACCGTTTAAACGCTGTAACGCTTTTATTCTAGGGTTGTTTTCGTCCATTGAAAATAAGGCCACATTACAGTTTACCGTACGACGCATATCATACACCAAATCATCATCAGCATTTAAAATAGCATAACCATTAGGCAAGACCGTTTCTGGAATGACGCCTTTAACTTTTGCTAATTGTTCTATCGTGTGAATCCCTTTCAGACCTAAATGGTCCGCTGCAACATTGGTTACTATTCCTATATCACAATTTTTAAATCCAAGTCCTGCACGTAACAAACCACCACGTGCAGATTCTAAAACCGCAAAGTTTACGGTTGGGTCTTTTAACACAAATTCAGCACTTGCCGGTCCTGTACAATCTCCGGCCATAAGCAACCTGTTTTGAATATAAACACCATCTGTTGTCGTATAACCAACGCGGTATCCATTCATTTTTGCTATATGAGCAATTAACCTGGTGGTCGTCGTTTTTCCATTAGTCCCCGAAATGGCGACTATAGGAATACGTCCGGTATTTCCTTTCGGAAATAATTTATCAATAACATGACCGGCCACATTTCGAGGTAATCCTTTAGTTGGAGCTAAATGCATTCTGAATCCTGGGCCTGCATTAACCTCTAATACAGCGCCACCCGTTTCTGAAAGTGGTTTTGAAATATCTGTGGTCATAATATCAATACCACAAATGTCTAAATCAATAATCTTTGAAATACGTTCTGCCATACTCGTGTTTGCCGGATGCACAATGTCTGTAACATCTTCTGCTGTCCCACCTGTACTTAAATTCGCTGTATCTTTTAAAATAAGCATTTCACCAACAGCAATCACTGAATCTAAGGTATAACCCGCATCTTTGATAATGGTTTTAGTTAAATCATTAACGGTTATTTGAGTTAAAACATTCTCATGACCATACCCACGTCTAGGGTCTTTATTAACCTCATCAACTAATTGCTGAACTGTTGATTTTCCATTCCCAATAACATGTGCTGGTGTACGTTTTGCAGCGGCTACCAATTTATTGTTGATTACTAAAAGTCGATAATCTTCACCAGTAATAAATTTTTCAACAATAATTACGCCATTACTTGAGCTTTCTTTAGCCGCTCTAAAGGCCACTAAAGCATCTTCATAATTTTGTATGTTAACTGTAATTCCTCTTCCGTGATTACCATCCACCGGCTTAATAACTAAAGGGTACCCAACATAACGACATGCTTCCTCCAAGCTGCTTTCACGGCGGATAATATCGCCCCTTGGCACCTCAACCTGTGCCTGTTCTAATAAGAATTTTGTATCTTCTTTATCACATGCTAATTCTACGCCAATACTACTGGTTTCACTGGTCACAGTTGCTTGAATCCGTTTTTGATTGGCACCATACCCTAACTGGCATAATGAATATTTGTTTAATCGAATCCATGGAATACCTCTTGCCTCTGCTTCCTCAACTATAGATCCTGTACTTGGTCCTAAACGCTCAGATTCACGAAGTTCACGCATATGCTGAATATCATCAGTCATGTCATAAGGATTGCCATCAACTAATGCCTTACAAATTTTCACTGATACTTCCGCTGCATAACGACCTACAGATTCTTCCATATAAGCAAAAACAACATTATATACCCCCGTTTCACCATAACCTCGCGTTCTTCCAAAACCAACTTCCATGCCAGCCATAGATTGAATTTCTAAAGCAATGTGCTCAATAATATGACCCATCCAGGTTCCTTCTTCAACACGTTGAAAAAAACCTCCAGGCTCACCAACTGAACAGCGATGTTCATACATGCTTGGAAACATGCTTTTCAACCTTTCATAAAACCCCTCTATTTTATTAGAAGGACGCTCTTCCATCTCCTCAAGGTCTAATACCATGACTATTAATTTATGCCGTCTTACGGACCAATAATTTGGACCTCTCATGGCATTTATTTCTCGTATTTTCATGCTGTAATGGCTTTTAATTTTAAATAGTGAAAGTTTATAAATATATACATTTTTCAATTAAATATTTAGTTTATTTTTGCTGAATAGAAAAAAACTAGATTGATTTTTATGCAGTTGATAAAGGGTACATTAATTCCAATTGGTGGAAATGAAGACAAGGGATTTGAAGATGATGAAATTCATCGTTTGGATTATATAGAAGAAGGGATTTTAGCACATGTTGTGCAAGAAGCAGGAGGCATTGATGCCAACATTGTAATTATTCCTACCGCCTCTAGTATTCCTGTTGAAGTGGGTGAAAATTACATGACAGCTTTTACAACTTTAGGATGCAAAAACATAAGTGTCATAAATATTAAATCTCAAAAGGATTCCGAAGACACTACAGCTATTTCTCAAATAAAAAATGCTGATTGTGTCATGTTTTCAGGTGGTGATCAATCTAAAATATCTAAATTTATAGGTAACACAACTATTCACTCCATACTCCATGAACGCTATAAAAACGACACTGGATTTGTTATTGCGGGTACGAGCGCCGGAGCTATGGCAATGGCTAATGAAATGATTGCCGGTGGCAGCAGTACCAAGGCTTTCAAAAAAGGGGCAGTCATTATGAATAAGGGTTTAAATCTGATTCCCCAATTAATAATTGACACTCATTTTATTCAACGTGGCAGATTTGGACGCATATCTGAGGCAGTCGCAAAATTTCCGAATTTAATAGGTGTTGGATTAGCTGAAGATACTGGAATGATTATTAAAAATGGTAATGACTGCACGATCATTGGATCTGGAATGGCCATTGTCTTTGATGGTTCCCATCTGCAGCATAACAATGAAAAAATACTTAAAGTTGGTACGCCAATGACTATTGCCAATTTAAAAATTCATGTTTTAGCTAATGGTGATCAATTCCATTTAAATACACGCACCATCAATGTGCTACCAGTAGAATCACCATTTATTTAAATTTCAGAAAGGAAAGTCTTATTTATAAATGGAAATTTCCTCAATACCTGAGGATGATTTACTTGCTCTATACATCCCTTCAGTATTAAAAGGCATGGCTATATTGCCTCTGGAGTCTATAGCTATTAAACCGCCATCTCCATTTATTTCCATAATCCTTTTATGGATTACTTCATCAGCGGCCTCTTTAAGTGATAATCCTTTGTGCTCCATTAAACAGGACACATCATAAGCAACAACGCCACGAATAAAAAACTCCCCACTACCAGTGCAACTTACTGCGCACGTTTTATTATTGGCATAGACACCAGCACCAACCATGGGTGAATCACCTACACGACCCCATTTTTTATTCGTCATTCCACCTGTTGAAGTAGCCCCAGCAATATTTCCATTTTTGTCACAGGCCACTGCTCCCACGGTTCCAAACTTGCTGTCTTTTTTTACACTATGATCTAACTGAAACTCTTCACTCCCCTTTATCGCTTGCCATTGTTGGTAACGCAATTCATCATAAAAATAATCAGGAGATTCAATCACATATCCATTACTTTTTGCAAATTGCATGGCGCCGTCTCCTGCTAAAAATACATGGCTACTTTTTTCCATCACATCTCGGGCTAAGGCAACCGGATTTTTGATACCGGTCACTAATGAAACAGCTCCTGCATTTAAGGTTTTTCCATCCATAATACTAGCATCCATTTCATGGGTGCCTTCCGCGGTAAAAACAGCCCCTTTACCTGCATTAAATAAAGGTGAATCTTCCAATACTTTAACGGCCATTTCTACAACATCCAAAGCAGAACCTCCATTTTCTAATAAATGATATCCTGTTTCTAAAGCGTTTTTTAAGGCCTTTTTATATTTACTTTCTAAGGCTTCAGTCATGAGTCCTTTTACCAATGTTCCTGCGCCTCCATGTATGGCTATTGCAAAATTATTCATACCTGTTTAATTTAATGGTCGAAAATTACAAATTGCATTTCAATTAATTTCTATTCAAAGCATAAGTTTTGTAGTTTTATGCTCTTCAATAAAATCAAACTCATGTCAGATCAAAAACGTCTTTTTCTTGTTGATGCGTATGCCCTTATATTTCGTGGCTATTATGCTTTTATAAAAAATCCCAGAATTAATTCCAAAGGTTTGGATACCTCAGCCATTATGGGGTTTATGAATTCATTACTTGATGTTATAAAACGGGAGCGTCCTGATCATTTGGCCGTTTGTTTTGATAAAGGTGGCAGTGTTGACCGTGTTGAAATGTTCGAAGCTTATAAAGCCAATAGAGATGCAACGCCTGAAGCAATAAAAATTGCGGTTCCGTATATAGAAAACATCTTAAAAGCGATGCATATTCCTATCATGGTCAAAGAAGGCTTTGAAGCCGATGATGTGATTGGGACGCTTTCAAAACAAGCTGAAAAAGAAGGCTATCAAACATTTATGGTAACCCCAGATAAAGATTTTGCACAATTAGTAAGTGATAATATTTTTATGTATCGTCCTGTTTTTGGTGGCGGATATGAAACTTGGGGCATTGAGGAAGTTAAAAAGAAATTTGAAATTGAAGACCCACTACAAGTGATTGATTTTTTAGGCATGATGGGTGATTCTTCAGATAATATTCCCGGTCTACCAGGAGTTGGAGAAAAAACAGCTAAAAAATTTATCCAGGAATATGGCAGTATGGAAAATCTTTTGGCCAATACCCATGAACTAAAAGGTAAAATGAAAGAAAACATTGAGGCTAATAAAGACCTTGGTATCCTTTCAAAAAAATTAGCCACTATTATGCTTGATGTACCTGTTGTTTTTGATGCTACAGATTTTGAATTAAACCATCCAGATATTGCAAAAGTAACGGATCTTTTTGAAGAACTTGAATTTAGACAGCTTTTGGTTAATTTTCAAAAAACCTTTGCTAATGAAAATGAATCTCCTAGCAATAATATAAAGAGCAGTACCATAACTCCTGAAAAACCCAAAACTGAAAATAAAGCATCTGCTCCAACAGCCGGTGCGGGTCAATTTTCCTTATTTGGAGGTGATGACAGTAGCACAGAAATAACAACTTATGGTAATAGAAAGACGGCAGAAACCACGCCGCATTTTTATCAAAGCATTGCTTCTGGCATGGCTACTAAATTATTTGTTCAAAATTTAATGAAGCAAAGAAGTATATGCTTTGACACTGAAACCACAGGTCTTAACCCAATCACGGCTGAATTGGTTGGCATTGCTTTCTCTTGGGAAGCCGGTAAAGGATTTTATTTGCCATTTCCAGAAAACCGGAAGGAAGCTCAAACTTTGATTGAACAATTACGTCCTTTTTTTGAAAATGAATCCATTCAGAAAATTGGCCAAAATTTAAAATACGATATCAAGGTGCTTCATAAATATAACATTAAAGTAAGAGGCAGCTTATTTGACACAATGTTAGCACATTATCTTATTAACCCAGATATGCGACATAATATGGATGTATTGGCCGAAACTTATTTAAACTATACGCCCATATCTATTGAAACTTTAATTGGTAAAAAAGGCAAGAATCAATTATCAATGCGGGAAGTATCCCTTGACAAACAAACGGAATATGCTGTTGAAGATGCAGACATTACCCTGCAATTAAAGGAACATTTTGAAAAGGAATTAGGCGAAGCCAATACGCAAACCCTTTTTGACACTATTGAAATTCCATTACTTCGTGTTCTTGCCGATATGGAATTGGAAGGCATCAATATGGATAAGGAATTTCTCCATTCACTTTCCGGCCAATTAGATACCGATATAAAAACATTAGAAACGAGTATTTATAAGGAAGCTGGCGAAGAATTTAACATCGCATCGCCCAAACAATTAGGAGATATTTTGTTTGATAAACTAAAGCTGGTTGATAAACCAAAAAAAACAAAAACGGGGCAGTACGCTACTGGCGAAGATATTTTAAGTTATTTAGCTAAAGACCATCCCATTGTTCAGCATATTCTTGAATATCGCGGACTTGCAAAATTAAAAAGCACTTATGTAGATGCACTACCAAATCAGGTAGAACCTATAACCGGGCGCGTACATACGGATTATATGCAAACCGTTGCTGCAACAGGCAGATTAAGTAGTAACAACCCAAATCTTCAAAATATTCCAATTCGAACGGAACGTGGTAAACAGGTACGTAAAGCATTTATCCCAAGAGATGAAAATTACACGTTGTTGTCTGCCGATTATTCTCAAATAGAGCTTCGTATTATCGCTGCTTTAAGTGAAGAAGAGAATATGATTAACGCCTTTAAAAATGGTGAAGACATTCACGCTTCAACAGCATCAAAAGTATTTAATGTGCCGTTAAACGAGGTAACACGTGAACAACGAAGCAATGCTAAAACCGTAAACTTTGGAATTATTTATGGAGTTTCAGCATTTGGACTAAGCAATCAAACCGATTTATCTCGTGGTGAATCCAAAGAATTAATTGATACTTATTATGCTACTTATCCAAAGTTGAGAAAATATATTAATGATCAAATTCACTTTGCCAGAGAACATGGTTATGTTCAAACCGTATTGGGACGACGTCGTTATTTAAATGATATCAATTCAAGAAATGCAGTGGTACGTGGTGCGGCTGAGCGAAATGCTGTAAACGCACCTATACAAGGGAGTGCTGCTGACATTATTAAAATAGCCATGATAAACATTCATAATAAGCTTGAGGCCGCCAATTATAAAACTAAAATGTTGTTACAGGTGCATGATGAATTGGTTTTTGATGTTTACAAGCCTGAACTGGAATCTATAAAAACTCTGGTCAAAAAAGAAATGGAACATGCTTATGCCTTGTCAGTACCACTTGATGTAGATTTAGGAGTAGGTGCTGATTGGCTAGAAGCCCATTAATCATTAATACATATTGCACTTTTCAATGTACTATGTTGCCGTTTTTTAAATGTCTAAAAAATGAATTGACATATCTTAATGTTGTCATTTTATATTATTTTTAAACTGTCAAATTATAACTAACCAAATGAGGTTTACTATTAGCGTCCTTTTTTTAATATTCCCCTTAGTCTTTTTTTCACAAAACGATTCTATCTGGATGAAAAATAATGACATTTTAGTTGGAGAACTTAAATCGTTATCAAAAAGCGTTATTACCTTTAAAACTTCTTATAGTGATAAAGATTTCAAAATAGATTTTAATGAAGTAAAGAGAATTTCAACACAAAATATTTTTGTTGTTCATTTTACAGATGGTTCCAGATTTACAGGAAAAATTACCTCTACTAATAATAAAAAATTAGAAATAATAAACCACTACGGTCAGACTAAAGAAACGGAGCTCGCTAATATTATTTTTCTTTCTGAAATTGATATTAAGTTTTGGAATAGATTTACTGGCACTCTAGATATTGGATTCAATCTCGCAAAAACTAATAACAACAAACAAGTCACTTTTGCAGGAAATCTAAAATATATCAGTGATAAATGGAATTCAAAATTTGCTTATAATGTGTTATATTCAGATCAGGATAATGTCGACAAAATTGAACGCAAGGAATTATCGCTAAATGCACAGCGGTTTCTTCAAAAATGGTTTTTATCTTTAGATGTATCATACCTATTAAGTACCGAATTAGGCATTAAAAACAGGATAAATCCTGGTTTTGGTGTGGGTAGGAATTTGTTTGTTACCAATAAATTATATTGGTTGGCAGGCGCAGGTCTAAACTATAACATCGAAGAATATTTCGATTCACAACTGAATAAAGAGTCTACAGAACTAAAGATATTAACGCAATTTGAAATGTTTAATTTTGAGGATCTAAGTATATTTACTAAAGCAACTGGCTACCCCAGTCTTTCTGAAAAGGGTCGATTCCGGTTAGATTATAATTTTGTTTTTAAATACGATTTACCTCTTGATTTCTATATAAAAGCCGAGTTTACTTTAAATTACGACAATCAACCTGCCATTGCCGGAAGTTACTCTGATTATGTTTTCTCAAGTGGTTTTGGCTGGGAATTAAAATAAATATAAACTCCTATCTAAAAAAATAGTATATTTTAAATCCAAAACCAGTTTTTTTTATCAAATACAAACTTAATTTATCACATCAAAAAAATGATTATAGACGTTCACACCCATATTAACAATTACCATGAAGACAGAGTCGCTTCACTGAATGATTGCCTTGATAAACTCACAGAAACCATGCTTGAAAATAAGGTAGATTATTCTTTAGTGTTATCTTCTTATAAAGTCAATGAGCACAGGCCTAGCACAAAACAAGTGGTAGAAGCCATTAGTGGTCGTGATAATCTTGGGGTCGTTGCAGGTATTAGTTATCTTAACTATAATCACAGAGATTTAAAAGAGATTGGGGACTATTTAGAATCTGGCCTTATTAAAGGCTTAAAATTTTATCCCGGTTATGAGCCTTTTTACCCAAATGATATTAGGTTAAAAGTTGTTTACGATATGGCTATGGAGTTTGATGTGCCTGTAATGTTTCATTCAGGCGATACGTATGCACCCACCGGGAAAATTAAATTCTCACACCCAATTCATATAGATGATTTAGCAGTTGATTATCCAGATTTAAAAATTGTTATTTGTCACGTTGGAAACCCATGGATAAAAGACTGTATGGAAGTAGTGTACAAAAACGAAAACGTACATGCAGATATTTCGGGATTAGTTCTAGGCGATTTTTCAGATAAGTTTGAACGCTACATGAAAAAAGAAATTGAAGAAATGATTACCTATGCGGGCGACCCAAAATATTTACTTTATGGAACAGACTGGCCTATATCGAACATGAAATCCTATTTAAAATTTATGAATCAGCTGGAAC
>JAHENA010000103.1 GCA_024643405.1 Flavobacteriales bacterium
TAGGACAGGAATATTTGTCATTATAAGCACAATAAGGATTATAAGCAGAATTAAAATCAATTATTAATTTATTACTTTCCGGAATTCTCAAGTCAATATAACGTCCTCCTCCGTAACTTTCGATGCCATTTGTTTCATCTGAAAATGGCAAAAACAAATAGTTTTCATAACCTTCCTGTTTTATTAAGTCTTGATTTTGATAAACATTCAATTGAAAAATTTCATCATTAAGAAAGAAATCTAAAACTCCATATTTTATATATTCTGGAAGTCTATCAGTCGTTGTTTTCATTTTAAAAGGTTTTTCATCCATGGTTCTTGTGAACAGAGCCTCAACTACATAAGCGGAGTCATATTTAAAAAAGTCTAAACCTTCAAATTCCTTTCTATCTTCTTCCTTTAAAGGAGAGGAGGTTGCATCTTTATATTCTGCATTTATTTCTCTCTGAAATTCTGTTTCGCCTTTAACAGGCTGTTTACCATTATTACAACTTGATAAACAAATAAAAACAAAAACGCATGCGATAACTAACTTCATTTTAAATATTTTCTTATCAAAAATACAATTTCCAAATATTTTATATACATTTGAAAATCAAAATAAAATAAAAATGAATAATCACGTCATAATTTGTAGACAATACTGCACATCAAAACAAAGATGTTGGGCTTGTTATATATTGTGATGTTATAAATATAATATGATACAATGTGTAAAAGTCCAACTGTAAAGTTGGACTTTTTTTATCCAAAATTTCATAGAAAAAATATAGAATCAATCAAAGTAATGAAAACACTATTTAACAAATATATAAACACTTTTAGAGGGCTTTCTACCGAAGTATGGTGGCTCGCGCTAATAACGCTGATTAATAGGGCCGGAACTATGGTGATACCCTTTCTATCCTTATACTTAACAAAAAGTTTGAATTTCTCATTAAGTGATGTGGGATGGATTATGAGTGCCTTTGGTTTAGGCTCTGTAATCGGTTCTTGGCTTGGAGGTAAATTAACTGACAAAATTGGCTTTTATAAAGTGATGGCATTTAGTTTATTTGTTTCGGGGTTGTTCTTTATTGTCTTACAATTCTTGACAACGTTTACCACTTTTTGGATAGGTATTTTTTTGGTCATGCTTGTTTCAGACATGTTTAGACCTGCCATGTTTGTCGCTTTAAATTCTTATAGTAAACCAGAAAATAAAACTAGAACTATAACACTGATAAGGCTTGCCATAAACCTTGGTTTTTCTGCCGGACCAGCTATTGGTGGTATTATAATTATAACTATGAGTTATGGCGGATTGTTTTGGGTAGACGGCATCACATGTATGTTAGCTGCTTTAGTTCTTTTAAATGTATTACATCCAAAAAAATCTAAAACAATAGATAATTTAAAAATAGAAAATCCACAATCTGCTTATAAGGATAAGGCTTTTTTACTTTTTTTAGCAGCCATGGTTCTGTTTGGTATCGTCTTTTTGCAATACTTTTCAACAATGCCTTTGTACTACAAAGATGCTCATGATTTAAGTGAACTGGAAATTGGCATATTATTAGGCCTTAATGGATTTTTTATTTTTGTATTTGAAATGCCTTTAATAAAGTGGTTAGAAAATTCAAGATTTACTAAATCAGGTTTAATGCTATTTGGAGCACTTTTAACTGGGTTAAGTTTTCTTGTTATAAATCTAACATCTTGGTCTGGTGTTTTAATATTAGGGATGCTGTTAATGACATTTGGTGAAATGATTGCTTTTCCATTTTCTAATGCATTTGCCATGGAAAGGGCAAAAAAAGGAAATCCTGGAGAATATATGGCTTTATATAGTATCTCATTTTCTGTTGCCCATATATTTGGACACAATGCAGGATTACAGCTAGTTGATGCATTTGGTTTTGATAAAACTTGGTATTTAGCTACAATTCTTGCTGGCTTCTCTGTATTTTTACTGTTTATTTTGAAGCAGAAATTAAAAATTAAGAAATTATAAAAACTATGTTTTTAGAAAAAGATATTATTATAGTAGGAGGTGGCCCTATAGGTATTGCTTGTGCTTTAGAATGTAAAAAAAGAGGTTGGAATTATTTAGTTCTAGAAAAGGGAGCATTAACAAATTCCTTGTTTAATTATCCGAAAAACATGACTTTTTTTTCGACTTCAGAGAAACTTGAAATAGACGACATCCCATTTATAAGTAATAATCCAAAACCTAACAGAGATGAAGCTTTAGAATATTACAGACGCGTGGCGACTTCAAACAAATTACAAATTAATTTGTATGAATCTGTTAAAGCCATTAATAAGGTAGATTCCTTATTTAAAATTGAAACTAATAAGAACAATTATACTGCAAAAAAAGTAATCATCGCAACCGGGTTTTATGATATTCCTAAACTTTTAAATGTTCCAGGTGAACAGCTTCCAAAAGTAAGTCACTATTATAAAGAAGCACATCCTTATACTATGCAAAAAGTCATAGTTGTAGGAGCCAGTAATTCGTCCGTTGATGCCGCTCTTGAAATTTGGCGCAAAGGTGGCGATGTTACGATGATTATTAGAGGAAAAAGTATAGGAGAAAGAGTGAAATATTGGGTAAGACCAGATATTTTAAATCGCATTGAAGAAAATAGTATAAAAGCTATTTATAATTCAGAAATAATTGAAATTAAGGAGCATGAAGTAATTGTATCCACACCTGAAGGTCATATAAATATTCCAAATGATTATGTTCTAGCCCTAACCGGTTATCAACCTAATTTAAATTTTTTAAAAACAATTGGTATTGATTTATCTCATGATGACCATAAAATTCCTAAATATAACAAAGAAACCATGGAGTCAAATATTAAAGGAATTTATTTGGCAGGCGTTATATGCGGCGGTAATGAGACCCATAAATGGTTTATTGAAAACTCAAGAATCCATGCCAAACAAATTGTAAAGCACATTGAAAATCGCAAAAAAGAGAATTATTAAATAGTATAAAACATTTCTGGAGTTATTTTATCAAACTCCTTATCTCTATCCTGCCTATTTTGTTATCTAAAAATAAAAAAATAAGACTATTTTACTGGTTTTACTTCATTGTATTTTACCACATGCGACAAAACAATTTGAGTCTTAGTTTCGCCATAAACAATAAGCTGGTCTATAAAAGATTCTAAATGTTTTTGATTTTTAAAAACCACTTCCATCACAATATTTTCATTTCCCGTAATTCTATAACAATTTAAAACCTCATCATAAGTTTTTACTTTTTCAAGAAAGGGTTTTAACATCCCCATAAAAGCTCTTAATGTTATTAATGCTTTTAACTGATAACCAACATCTAATGGAGAAACTGAGGTTTTATATCCTTGTATAATTCCTGCATCTTCCATTTTTTTTATTCGCTCTGAAACTGCTGGAGAACTAATTCCAACAATCTTCCCTATAGCGACATTTGATTGTCTGGCATTAACCTGCAGGCACTTTAAAATCTTCCAATTTAAAGAATCTAATATCATTAAATAAAATTAACTATTAAAACTTAATTATTAAAGTAAATATACGATTTAACTTTAATATTAATAGCATATATTGATTACTTGTAAGTAATTTTGATAAAATTGCTTTTAAAAGATGTTACCTACTATTCCATCCCACCTTTCTGATTTGCCTATTTATAAAAAGGCAATGGAAATTTATATTTTATCTCGAAGTATTTCGTCTTATATTCAGTATGACTTGATGGACATAAAACCGGATGGTAGCGAAAATACAGATATTTATTTTTCAGGAGATATCATTCAGCAATCAGTGTCATTAGGTCCAGTTATTGTTAATGCAGAATTAGATCGTTATTCTGATAAAAAGTATAAACATATAGAAGCATTACAACGTCTTACAACTCTGTTATATAAAAATTCCTTCCGTTTAGAATATTCAAATAGTAATGGTAAAGACTTTTTGCCAATATTGCGCAGTGAACTGAAAAAGTTTAAAAAACTTCAACGCAACTGGATGTTAACTTTGTAATTTTAATTTTAGTAAAAATGCCTGTTTTAACTAGTCAAAAAACACCTCTTCTTGACCTTTTAAAATAACACCCTCTATTTGATAATATTTTTCTGATTTTATAATGTTTAATAACCAATCTAGATGGTTTTCAGATTTTCTTTGAAAATTATAATTTAGTGAAGTTTCCATAGTCATAGTTTTTTAAAAGATTAAATAATAGTTATAATAAATTGAGGGACTAGACAAAATTAACGAGGCTAACTGAGACTATAATAATAAAGAATAAGATATTAGTTGTACGGGCAGATTCTTCCTTTTATCGCTACCGCAAGACAAAATTCAACGATTATCTGCTAGTCAAAAAAGCAATATGTTGCTTTAAAAAAAAGAAATAGGCAGTCTAGATTTTTATTAATTTTTATAAAATTAACTTCAAAAATTTAGTATGATATAAAACTATTATAAAAACAAAAAACACACATAATTAAATGTGTGTTTTCGTTATTCTTAGGGAAATCCCTATTTCATAACTTATTGTTAAATAGCAATTTAACTATAATTCAAGTGAGAAAATTGAATTATTTTGTCTAATTTATTACATAATCCTTAATAAAAAGCAAAAAATCAACTAAAATATTGACAAATATCAATTTGAAATGAAATTATATTTCCTGATATTTTAAATCTAAACGAGATAATGTTTCTGGACGAATATTAAGAAGGGAGGCTAAATATTTTTTTGGTAATCGGTTTAAAATTTCTTGAGGAGTAAAACTTTTAAAATATTCAAAACGATCACGTGCATTTGGAATCCGAGCCATAAAAGAACGATTTTCAGAAGACATATAATATTGTTCCATTAAAATTCTATTCAATTCAGTCATTTCTTTAAAATGCTTAAGAGCAAAATGCATGTCTTCATAACTCAAGCTTTCAGTATAGGTGTCTTCCAAACATTGAATATTTTCTAAGGCCTGTTCTTTTTTAAAATAACCAGATATTGAAGTAACCATTTCATTATCTATACTTACCCAAGTAGTAATTTCATTTTCATTGTAATTAAAATAACCCCGAACTAATCCCTTTCTAATAATGTGTATTCTGTCACAAAACTCACCGCTTCGTACAATGTAACTCCCTTTTTTAAATTGATTGGCAGTCATATTCTTAGAAAGAAAGTTATTTAACCCTTTGGATAAAGGAGTAATGGAATTCAAAATAGTGATACTAAAAACGTTATTATACTTACTAACCACTAATTATATATTTTAAAAGTTAAAAGTATAGAATTTTTATTTGTTTCAAAAAAAAATACCCATGTAAT
Organism: Flavobacteriales bacterium; assembly: GCA_024643405.1. Lineage (GTDB taxonomy): Bacteria > Bacteroidota > Bacteroidia > Flavobacteriales > Flavobacteriaceae > Yeosuana. The sequence goes on from JAHENA010000103.1 coordinate 5,327, forward strand.
CCGTATATAAAAAACAGTCTACATATTTCTCCTATACTGACCCCCTACTTCAAACAAAGCATTCGTAATTTGTCCTAACGAACATACTTTACAAACTTCCATTAAAGCTTCAAAAATATTGTGATTATGAATAGCTACATTTTGCAATCCCTTCAATAAAGCCTCTGATTTATTTGCTGCATGCAAATTGTGCAATGTATTAATTTGATATTGCTTTTCTTCTTCAGTAGCTCTAATCACTTCTTTTGGCTGTATGGTTGGAGAACCTTTACTACTTAAAAAAGTATTGACGCCAATAATTGGAAATTCTCCGTTATGCTTCAAGGTTTCATAGTATAAACTTTCTTCTTGAATTTTACTACGTTGATACATGGTTTCCATAGCACCTAAAACTCCTCCACGCTCAGTGATTCTATCGAATTCCATCAACACAGCTTCTTCAACCAAATCAGTTAATTCCTCTATAATAAAAGATCCTTGAATAGGGTTTTCATTCTTTGCCAATCCTAATTCTTTATTAATAATGAGCTGTATAGCCATAGCACGACGTACAGATTCTTCCGTTGGTGTTGTGATGGCTTCATCATAGGCATTGGTATGCAATGAATTACAATTATCATATATAGCATATAAAGCCTGAAGCGTTGTACGGATATCATTAAAATCAATTTCCTGAGCATGCAAACTACGCCCAGATGTTTGAATATGGTATTTTAGCATTTGTGCACGTTCATTAGCACCATATTTATGTTTCATGGCCTTTGCCCAAATTTTTCGTGCCACACGTCCAATCACAGCATATTCAGGATCTATACCGTTCGAAAAAAAGAAGGATAAATTTGGTCCGAACTTATTAATATTCATGCCTCTACTTAGGTAATATTCTACATAAGTGAATCCATTAGACAATGTTAAAGCCAATTGAGTAATAGGATTGGCTCCAGCTTCTGCGATATGATAACCTGAAATAGAGACTGAATAAAAATTACGTACCTTTTTTTCAATAAAATATTCCTGAACATCACCCATTAAGCGCAAAGCAAATTCAGTTGAAAATATGCAGGTATTTTGCGCTTGGTCTTCCTTTAAAATATCAGCCTGTACCGTTCCTCTAACCTGAGCAATGGTTTTTATTTTAATATCCTCATATACCCCTTTAGAAAGCACCTGATCTCCAGTAACACCGAGTAGCATTAAGCCCAACCCATCATTTGATTCCGGCAACTCGCCATTATATTGAGGACGGACTTTACCATTATACAGACTATTAATTTTAGCCTCGACCTCTTTTTCTAATTGGTTTTCCTTGATATACAATTCGCATTGCTGATCAATAGCAGCATTCATAAAAAAGCCTAATAACATGGGTGCAGGACCATTAATGGTCATGCTCACCGAAGTCAATTCATGAGCCAAATTAAATCCTGAATATAATTTCTTGGCATCATCTAAGCAACAAATGGAAACTCCTGCATTTCCAATTTTGCCATAAATATCTGGTCTCAAATCCGGATCATTACCATAAAGTGTCACACTATCAAAAGCTGTTGATAAGCGTTTTGCAGGTAATCCTGCACTCACATAATGAAAACGCCTGTTAGTTCTTTCAGGACCGCCTTCTCCAGCAAACATTCTTGCCGGATCTTCTCCTAAGCGCTTAAATGGATATAAACCAGCTGTAAAAGGAAATTCTCCAGGAACATTTTCTTGCAAGGTCCAGTTTAATATATCACCCCAAGCTTGATATTTTGGTAAGGCTACCTTAGGAATCTGAGTATGAGATAACGATTCCGAATGCGTTTCAATTTTTATTTCTCTACCGCGTACTTTAAAAGAATAAATAGGGTTTTTATATTTATTTACCTTGTCGTCCCAGGCAAGTAGTATTTCCCAATTATATGGATCTAGGTTTAACTTAACTCTATCAAATTCGCCAAGTAATAATTTTATAAAGTCTTTATTTTCATTAGCTTCTTTAAATTCTATATCTAATCCAACTTTATCTAACTTTGGTTTATCTCCTGTAATTGATTCTAAGGTTTTATAAATACCATAAAGTTTTTGAGCGACTTCTGCTTGTTGGACAGCCGTTTTATCATAGGCACGATTATTTTCTGCAATTTCTGATAAGTAGCGCGTTCTTGCTGGAGGAATCACAAAAATCTTCTCACTCATTTCATTAGAAATGGTAAAGTTTGATTTCAGTTCCGCCTTTGTTTTTTCAACAATGGTATCCATAACTGCTTTATAAAGCGTATTCATACCAGGGTCATTAAACTGTGAAGCAATGGTACCATAAACCGGCAAATCATCTTGGTTGACATGCCATAGCTCATGATTTCTCATGTACTGCTTTTTTACATCTCTTAAAGCATCTAATGAGCCGCGCTTATCAAACTTATTGATTGCCACCAAATCTGCAAAATCAAGCATATCAATCTTTTCCAATTGTGTAGCAGCTCCAAATTCAGGAGTCATCACATACAAAGAAACATCACTATGTTCAATAATTTCAGTATCAGATTGGCCAATACCAGAAGTTTCTAAAATAATCAAATCATACTCTGCAGCCTTTAAAACTTCTACAGCTTCATTAACATATTTTGACAAAGCCAAATTAGATTGGCGTGTTGCTAAACTACGCATGTAAACACGAGGATTATTTATAGCATTCATTCGAATTCTATCTCCCAAAAGAGCCCCTCCTGTTTTACGTTTTGATGGATCTACAGAAACAATCCCAACCGTTTTATTAGGAAAATCAATTAAAAATCTTCTCACCAATTCATCTACTAATGATGATTTTCCTGCTCCGCCAGTTCCCGTAATTCCTAAAACAGGCGTCTTAGACGTTTTATTTTTAGTATGAATTGCTCCCAAGTATTTTTTAGCAACATCAGGGAAATTTTCTGCTGAAGATATGACTCTTGCAATTTCCTTTGAATTTTTGTTGGAAAGTGTATTTATATCAAAATTTAAAACATCACCAATGGCAAAATCAGATTTTTCAACTAAATCATTTATCATACCTTGCAATCCCATTTCACGCCCATCATCTGGCGAGTAAATACGTGAAATACCATATTCCATTAACTCTTTTATTTCCGAAGGTAAAATAACGCCACCGCCACCGCCAAATATTTTTATATGATCAGAACCTTTTTCTTTTAATAAATCAAACATGTATTTAAAATACTCATTATGCCCACCTTGATATGAGGTTAAGCAAATGGCATTCACATCCTCCTGAATCGC
>JAHENA010000026.1 GCA_024643405.1 Flavobacteriales bacterium
ATCATAATTAAGTTAGTTTAAGTTAATCGATTACACCATTGTAATCGATTACCGAATATAGGTATAAATTCCTTTGCTAAAAAATATTTTAACACGATATCACTGATTATTTTAATGTTCTCGCTTACATACAATTTTTATCGTTAATTGGTATTATTTAACATTATTTTCTTACATATCAATTATCTAACTATATATGTTCCTTTGTTTTAGACAAAAAAAGAGGCTCCGCATCATACGGAAACCTCTTTTAATTACTAAATATTCGAAAATCTAGTGTGTTATCAATTTGATTGCTTTTTGTCCGGCATCATCTTTTACAGTTACAATCCATAGCCCATTTTTAAAATCGAAACTCGTATCCGTTTTTGTTTGTACCTTTTTTACTAAAGCACCTGTGATACTATAAATAGCGATATGGGTATTTGATTTTACATTTGACACATAAATTTTATTGTTAAACCCCGATACTTTAACCGAAGTAGCACCCATTTTTATTTCATCAACTCCTAATGCCTCCAATTCTGAAATGGGATCCCAATTATCAGTCCCTTTTGTAAAGTTGAAAGTAGTGATGGCTGTACCGTCTGTTAATGTAGGTGTTGATAATACTGTAGACCATGAGGCACGCAATCCAGAATTATCTACCCCGGAAGCATTTTCTATGGTCCCATATTCATACATTTTAGGTGATTCTCCGCCTAAGGAACTTGTCCATCCAACAGTTGAAATTAGTGACAAGCCTTCAGAACCTGGATAAGTAGACTCATCAATAGTGGTGTTATAAAATACCACCTCGCTCGTATTAGGTGCCCATGGGCGACCAAAATAACCAGGTTTAGAACCATATACAGACGCTGTTTCAACCCCTGGAATGGGTGATTTAACCTGACACTCATACATTAAAAACCCTCTACCACTACTCTGTTGGGCGGCTGTTATATATGCGGCATCACTACCAGAATCACTTGTGTTTAACACAAAATCTGTTTGATAAAATACAGCTGTCATACCTCCAAAAATATAATCTACTGCACCCATCATGGCGCCTTTATAAACAACCACACGAGACCCTGTGCCTCCATAGAATGAATCCTGACGACCGATAACTCGACAATTGTTTAAAATTACTTTGTCTGTATTATTAGCAATACCAATAGCCGCCGCCTGCGTCACATAACCAGCAGCCCTATCCTGAACACTCGTATTTCCATAGTTTGTTGGTCTTACAGGATCACTTGCTTTAGGTTGCACAACATCCTGTGATTCCTTTTGAGAAATGTATTGGTTAAATGAATTTTCAAGAATAATATCTTCCGCTGTAAACCCATTAGCAGCAACAACCACTGTTGCATTCCAGTAAGAAGTACCATTACCAGTGCCTTCTTTATTCACATAATCTGTATAGCCATTATCTTTGTTTACCTCTAAAACGTCTGCATGCCATTTATTATCCGTTCCCTGACTGAAAAAATTATATTTTTGTCCATAATAAGAAGTGATTCTCACGGCGTTCACATCAATATCAACCCCTTTATTTGAAATTGCAATACTTGGTGACCCAGACGCGTTTTTTAATGTGATATTAGGACTATTAATAACCAGCATTTCTTCATAGTTACCAGGATCTATTTCAACAGTAACACGTTCATCAGCCGGGCGATCCATTAACGCAATGGCATTTAATGCTTCATTAATAGTTTGATAATCCTTGCCAACACCAACCGTTATTGTAGGATTATAAGCCACAATTTCCAACACTTTAATGGATACAAAATAAGAAGTTCCTCCTGTGGTTAATGTTACTGTTCCATCTGTTAATCCTGAATATACATATTCAGTAGTTATTTTTGTGTTAGTACTACCAGAGGTGTTTTCAATAGTTGCGCCACCTTCAATAGAATAATTTGACTGATAATAATCTGTTATCAATACTTTGTTACCAACTTTAACAGGAATGGAAATGGTAGCACCGGATCCGGCATTTAAATCGCCATTTGACCCTCTAACATTCACACTACCGGTAAAGACAAGACCCTTGTAGGCCGTTGCCGAGGAAATATTTCGGTCATTAAAAACCCATTCTGTTACTGGCCTAAATGTTAAATCTTTAGCTGTATCCGCTCCGGATACATTTAAATTTGAGGTTAAAGCCAACTCCATTGGATAAGCATCCAAACCATCATATCCCAAGGTATAAACACCATCACGCAAGGCTACAGTAGATACATCTGTAAAATTATATGAATATCCTGGTTCATTTTTATTGGTAAATGTTAAACTTAACCCACTTTTTTGCGTGGCATTTAAATCTGGAGTATTTATAGTGACATTATATAAAGCCTTAGGTGTAAAAATGATATCGGCAGTATCATCTCCCGTAATTGAAATGGTATTAGCCAAAATCTCATAATCATTTACCCCATCTGCAGAAATGCTATACGTAACACCAGGTTCAAGTTTTACACTATAAGTTGATAAACCAGTATCAATAACAGGCTTAGGAATGAATATTTTATTCGCAGCTGGATCTGGAGTATAATGCAAAACAATATTTGTTAAATCTGATAAACCCGAAATAGCTCCGGTTACAGTATATAAATCAACCTGCAACACCTCAATATCATATGTTGCAGTTGACTCTGTCACACTTAAGTTATCTCCATTTGAAATAACATACCCATTAGCGCCTCCTAAGCTAAGTGCGTAAGAATATTCTATTGGTAAATCGATGCTATATGAACCCGCTGTCACTACTGTTGAAAATGTTTTACCTGCTTCATTGGTGAAATCAATGGTATAACCACCTGGTATACCTGGAGCATTTGTTTCATCAACAAGACCTGTTAATGTTTTATACGTTGCAGCTTTTCTGTAAATTCTAAAATAACTTGGTTTACCCGATGTATCAAACACATGATATTCCCCGGCTTGTTTTGCTACAAATTTTATGGTAGTCTCAGCAGCTGGTACAACTACCTGATCAGTTTGAGCCACTGGATCTGAGGCATACGTGAAATTAAAAGTTCCACCAGCATCCGTTCTGCCTTCAATAGTAACTTCATCATCCTCATTTAAATTTAAAGTTAAATAACGGCCTGTATTTGCACCTGAATTAACATACAGTCTTCCTGTAAAATTTGTTGAGCTTGCAATGTTAGTATCCCATCTAGTCAGATTTAGATTAGTTGTTCTAAGCCTGTCACTCGTTCCATTGGTAACATACCCTAAATCACCTGCTGTAAATGAAAGTATATTTCTACTTGCTTCTCCGGGTACTTGTGGATCAACATATGTATAAAATGAGTTGATTATCGCCTCTGTCAACAAGTTATTATAAAGCACATCATCTAATTGTTCTGCTCCAAAATCCCATACGTCTGTTTTAACTATTGAAACAGGAAGGTTTGTCACTTCTATTGCAGGCGTATAAGCATTTGAGCCACTAAATGTAAAATATAAAGTTATAGGGCCGCCAACATAATTAAATTCATAGTAACCAGTTCGATCGGCCATACCTGCATGATTATCCAAATCGACATCAATTGAACCTAAATCGCTACCACCAGCAGTTGTTCCACCATTCATAGTTCCTGCACTATATACAGACCCATAAAAACGAACGGTACTGCTTCCTGATACAACGTCAACTTCCAATGAGTTACCATCTTTAAAAACAACACCATAATTTGCACTGTGCCACTGACTGGTTGCAGCTTGAGTTCTTATTTTACCATCTGGACTTGTGGTAGAAGTGACTGGATCCCATTGTGTTCCTGTGTTGGTAAAAGTAGATTGGTCTCTTAAATTATATATTGTGTAAGGGTATGTTATATCTATTGAAGGTGTGTACGCATTTGCTCCGCTAAATGTAAAAAATAAAGTTGTAGCTCCACCACTATAGTTGAATTCATAAAAACCAGTTTTATCCGTACCTACGAGCACATCAACTGCACCCAAATCACTGGCACCAATTGTTGTTCCTCCGTTCATAGTACCTACACTATATACAGATCCATAAAATCTAATAGTTGAAGTTCCAGTTACATCAACTTCTAAGGAGTTACCATCTTTAAAAACAACCCCGTATCCCAAACTATGCCATTGGGAAGTAGACGCTTGAGTTCTTAATTTACCATCTGGACTAGTTGTGGTTGTAACAGGATCCCATTGGACTCCTGTATTAGAAAAGGTTGTTCCATCTCCAAGGTTATAAGAGAAGGTTGTTTGACCCTGCACTAAAGTAGTCAGTAGCATCAAAGGAATGATTAAAAATAAGGAAAGTTTCTTCATTTTGTTTATTAGTTTAGTTTATCAAATTATCTTATTTTAATTAACAAATCATTTGGTAACTCCAATTTTAAAAAAAATGGAAGAAATGAATGAAATCAATTAATTTATCCAAAAAAATAAGTAGGCAATGGTGGTTTGGGGAAATCGTATTTAAATTGTCAAATTTATCTTATGTAATCGATTACGCTAATATAATCTTAAAAACTTATTTTGCAAAATTTTAATATCAATAATTTATTTTGGTTTAGTTGATAAAAAGTAAAAAAAAGTTTCTACAGCCTGCTAATATTAGTAACTATGGTTTATTTTTTTATTAATTTCCAAGCAGTTGATGCCCCGTTTAAGTTTAGATGACATATATAAAAGCCAGTGCTTAAAGCGGATAGATTAAAAGTCCACTTACTTGTTGAAATATTTTTTTCCAGGGCCAGCACATTCTGACCAGTAATGGAAAATATATTTATGACAGCCTTTCCTGATAAGCCATTTGAAAAATCAATAGTATAAGAATCCTCAACAATTGTTGGGTAATAATTAATCGCTTCCGTAAAAGTAGTATCTTCTACCCCTAAACTGTCACAACTAGAAGACATTTCTCCTCCCGCCGTAACCTGAAGTGTAGCGCCGGCACCACATGACCCATCAGAAACGACAGAAGCTACATCATTCACCGGAAACACCGTATAACTATATGAAGGCTTTGAAACTGCACCCACATTTGAAAAAGGCTTCGTGCTAATACAACCGTCATAGGTTAAATTAACAGTACCTCCATCAGAACTTATATAACTTTTAAATACAGTTCCAACATAGGCAAAATTAGTATTTTCAACATAGCACGTTAAGTTATTGCTACCACCACCAAAACCTAAAGCCGTAGAATTTGAAACACCTACAGTATTGTAATAGCAATTTAATATGTGGAGTTCTCCATTTCTTGATCGTGGCATCCTGTCTTTGCAACCCGCCGCCCAATAACAATTTTGAAAAGTAACACTATAATGCCCATCAGCAGGCGCATCAGTGCTACTTGAACCAATCAAATTTGAAAACCGATGATCATCAGAACCACCTGGCCCCCCAGGCACTGCTGGTTTTAAATAAGTGAATTTACACCATGAAACTGTGACGTTATCTGAAGTATTTTTAATATCAAAATTACCATCGGTGCCATCCTGAAATTCACAGTGGTCTACCCAAAGATTGACACATCCTTCAGAGGTCAGATTATCCCTACCATCCGTATCATAGGCTCCAGGTCCTTCAAAAATTAAATTCCTAATAATAACATTGCTCGATCCACTTTTTAAGTTAAGAATTCCTGAACCTGCTTGGGTTTGTGTATTATTTATAAGTCTTGCCCCAGGTAATCCTATAATTGTTTTATTATTAACTTGTAAGCTTATCTGTTGTCCTGCCGCCAATGTAATAATACCACTCACCAAGATAACCTGAGGTGTTGGTAATTGAAGCTTAGCCTTTAAATCAGTATATGTAGAAACAGTTACTGGAGTTGCGTTACCACCTCCCGTTGTAGCAGCTCCAAATCCTTCAGGGCTTGTCATATAATAGTTCTGACTTTGAAGTCCAGATAAACACAAAAAAAGAAAATAGGACAGTAACAGCTTTTTCATAATTATAGTAATTGTAATCGATTGCGCTAATATATTAAAAAAGGTTTATCTCTCATGTCTTATTTCAAAATATTTTATTAATGCCTGTTTCTTAAGATAATAAATTGAAAAAGGACTTGTGCTCAGTTCAAGTATAATAACATCTTCATTAAGCTATTAACCTTATTCCGAGATAAGTTAACCATTAATAACTTACTTTTAATCGTTTTAATGTTAATATTGTTTCATATGTCAACAAAAATATTATATTTGTAATCGATTACATTGACGTTTTTTATTTGCGCCTCATGTAATCTACAAAACGACAATACTAAATTAAAATGATAAAAAAAATACTTTTTTCCATAAGCCTAACGCTCTCTTCATTATATACATTTCCTCAGGCAGCTACAATTGATGAAGCCGGAGGCTGGCTCGAATCAGCTTACGTTAAATGGCAACCCGTTTCTGGAGCTGAAAGCTATAATGTTTATTACAGTGGCAACGGTATTACAGACCAGAAAATTGACAATGCCCTTATTCGAAGTTATGGGTCTTATTTTCGCGCCGATATCCTTGGATTGAAAGCAGGAACCTATGATATTACTGTTAAGGCAGTTGTTTCGGCAGTTGAAGAAACTGTCGGTTCAACTATCAACAATATAACCGTTTTAGCTCATGACCGCACTGGTTTTGCTTTTGCCAATGGGCGGGTTCCTGGAGCCTATAAAATGGATGGAACAGTTAAAACTGGAGCCGTCATTTTATATATCACAGAAAACACCAAAAATACCATCTCAATGAATGTCACTGGTGCCAATGCAAATCCATGTGTCGGTTTGCAAACAATATTAGATGGTTTCAAAAAAGGAGGAGATACCCGACCACTTATTGTGAGACTTGTTGGCAAAATCACTGATATGGCTTACATGCTTAGCGGGGATATTGTGATTGAAAATAAAAATAATGCCTCAAGTTATATAACTTTTGAAGGTGTGGGTGATGATGCTGTTGCTTATGGTTGGGGAGTGCGTATTAAAAATGCTTCCAACATTGAAATTAGAAATATTGGCACCATGTTAACCAATAGTAGTGAAGGTGATAACGTTGGTTTGCAGCAGGCCAATGACTATATTTGGGTACATAACGTCGATTTTTTTTATGGAGAAGCAGGTGGTTCAGCAGATCAAGCAAAAGGTGATGGTGCCTTGGATTGTAAAAAATCAACCTATGTAACCTTTTCTTATAATCACTTCTGGGATTCAGGAAAGTGTAATCTTTTAGGACTAAGTGAAGACACAACAACCGGATTATACATTACCTATCACCATAATTGGTATGATCATTCAGATTCCCGTCATCCTCGTGTTCGTTTTTATTCAGCCCATGTTTATAACAACTATTATGACGGTAATTCAAAATATGGAGTGGGTTCTACAGAAGGTTCTTCAGTATTTGTGGAAAACAATTTTTTTAGACATTGTAAATATCCCATGCTAACTTCCATGCAGGGAACAGACATTTTTTATGGCACAGGAGGCACTTTTTCAAATGAAGACGGCGGAACTATAAAAGCATTCGGGAATGATATAAGTGCTGAGACAAGATTTATTTCTTATGATGCTGCCAATTACCCCATTGAATTTGATGCTTATGTAGCAACTACAAGAGGGGAAGTTATTAGTAGCAGTATTTCTTCTAAGCAAGGAAGTAATGTCTATAACAATTTTGATACAGATCCTACTTTATATATTAAAAATTTAGTGGTTGATGCACCTGACGTAGCTAAAGACAATGTGATACAATATTCAGGCCGAATGAATGGTGGAGACTTTAAATGGACCTTTAATGATGGTGTAGATGATACCTCTTCAGAAGTAAATATTCCACTTAAAAATGCATTGAGTACATATACTACAGGTTTAGTTTATATTCAAGGTGAACCGATTCCTAGTACTCAAACACTAACCGTAACAACTAGTAATAGTAGTCAAGATGTAATAGAAGGAGATGCTATTAATACGATTATATTTACCTGGGGAGGTGATGCTTCTGATGTTACCGTAGCTGGATTACCAGCTTTAGGGCTTAGTTATGTAAAAGATGATGGGGCAAAAACAGTAACCATTACAGGTACTCCCTCAGCAGATGTTACTTATACAATAACGACTGTTGGAGCTATTAGTACTCCTGTAAGTGAATCTGGAACGATTACCGTCGGTACTGTATCGTCTGGAGACTTAATACATAACTTTACGTTGTCTGAATTAACAAGTGCTTTCTATACTTTTATTTCTGCAAACATGAATAATACCAATGGATCTGTTACTTATGATGGTTTGACCCTAACAAGACGATTGAAAATTGAATCAGCTACAAATATTAATTATACTACATCAGGTATATCAACACTTACATTAGTATTCGACAATACTTTTAATGGAAAAATTAAACTTGATGGTGTTAGTTATACCGCTTCAGCAGGGATAGTTGTAATAACATCAATTTCTACAGGTGCACATACCATTACTAAAGGAGATACAACAAACCTTTTCTACATAAAAACGGTTTATGACACATTAGGTCTAGATGATTTTAATCTCCAAGAAATGAAACTGTATCCAAATCCTGTAACAAGTAATTTATATATATCTTCAAAAGCCATTATAAAAAAGGTTCAAGTTTACAGCATGTTAGGTGTATTGGTTAAAAATATTGAAAACTATATAGAATCCATCGATATGAGTAATCTTAATAATGGAACTTATTTGATAAAATTATTTACAGATGATGGTATAACAGATAAAATAGTTATTAAAAATTAATTAAAATAATACATAAAAACATCTAAAAATTGTTCAAAAGTTATCGTTTACTAACAGTATTATTTTTTTTCATTTGCAATTCAATTTCTGCTCAGGATTTAGCATTTCCCACCGCAGAAGGTTTTGGGCGATTTGCAACTGGTGGTCGTGGCGGTATAATTTACACAGTAACCAATTTAAATGATGATGGAGAGGGCAGTCTTAGAAAAGGGATTTTAAAAAATGGTCCAAGAATCATAGTTTTTGCCATTTCTGGTACTATTGAACTAAAAAAAAAATTAGATATTAATAAAGGTGAATTAAGCATTTTTGGACAAACGGCTCCTGGTGATGGTATTACCCTTAAAGGCTATCCTGTAACTGTAAAAGCAGATAATGTTATTATACGTTACTTAAGGTTTAGAATGGGCGACATTAATAAAGTTGAAGGAGATGCTTTAGGTTGCGGAAATACACAAAACGTTATTATTGATCATTGTTCTATTAGTTGGGCGACAGATGAAAATGCCTCTTTTTATAATAACAAATATTTCACTTTGCAATGGTGTATTATTTCTGAAGCCTTAAATAATTCTGTGCATCATAAAGGCGCTCATGGCTATGGTGGTATTTGGGGTGGTGTTAACGCCTCATTTCATCATAATTTGATTGCAAATAATAACAGTAGAAATCCAAGATTTAGTGGCTCAATAACCACTAAAAACTCAGAAAATGAATTTGTTGATTTCAGAAATAATGTCATCTATAACTGGGGAAGCAACAGTATTTATGGTGGCGAAAAAGGCACTTACAATATTGTAAATAATTATTTCAAATCTGGTCCGGCAACAAGTTCTTCAAAACTTGACCGCATAGTCAATCCGTCTGAACCTTATGGCGGATTTTTTGTGGATGGAAATTTCATGACTGGTTATGAAAATATTTCAAAAAATAATTGGGATGGTGGCGTACAGTGCGAAAATCCAGAAGCTACAAAACTAGATCTGGAAATAAGTATTAATAACAATATCAAAACGGTTTCATCTATTGAAGCCTATGAACAAGTATTAAAAAATGTAGGCGCCAATTTTAAAATAGATACAGTTGATATAAGAATACTTCGTGATGTAAAAACAGGAAGTGCTGATTATAAAAATGGCCTTATAGATTCTCAAGAGAATGTTGGTGGCTGGCCAATTTTAAAATCTGAAAATGCAAAAAAGGATTCTGATGGAGATGGCATGCCAGATGAATGGGAATATAAATATCAGTTAAATAACAAACTCAATGATTCAAATTTAAACACTTTGGATAAAACTTATACCAACATTGAGGTTTATTGCTATTCACTAATTGAAACATAGTAAAAAGAACAATTAATTTTAATTATTTTTTAGTAATTTTAAACATCATAAAGTAATCGATTACATTTTATTCTAATTTCTATGAATTTCACATTAAAATCTAGATTCAATCTTTTAGTAATATTATTTTGCTTTCCTATGATATTGGGTTCTTGTAAAAACTCTAAAAAGGAACCAGAAGCTATTAATTATTTCAGCGCTGCTGATGAGATAATACAGAGTATTAAAATCCCTACCTTCCTTGACAATAATTTCAATATTATAGATTTTGGAGCAGTTGCAGATGGTGAAACAAACAACACAGAAGCTATTAAAAAAGCTATTGATTCATGCAGTGATGTTGGTGGCGGTAAAGTAATTATTCCTTCAGGAAACTTTTTAACAGGACCTATACATTTAAAAAGCAATGTCAATTTATATGTAGAGGAAGGAGCTATGGTGCTTTTTTCTACTAACAAAACAGATTATTTACCTGTTGTACACACCTCATATGAAGGTCAGGAATTAATGAATTATTCACCTTTAATATATGCTTACAAACAAAAAAATATAGCCATAACAGGCAAAGGTGTTTTTAATGGTCAAGCAAGTAACACTAATTGGTGGCCGTGGTGTGGCAAAGAAACATATGGCTACTTACCAAATACTCCAAAACAAGCAGATGATCATAATTTACCTAGATTATGGGAAATGTCTGAAAACAATACACCAATTTCCGAACGTATTTTTGGAGACGGACACCAATTACGCCCTTCATTTTTTGAACCTTTTGAATGTGAAAATATATTATTACAAGGTGTAACCTTTACAAATGCACCATTTTGGGTAATTCATCCTATAAAATCAAATTATCTTAGAGTTGATGGTATAACGGTGAAAAGTCATGGTCCTAATAATGATGGCTGTGATCCAGAATATTCCAAAAATATACATATAAACAATTGTGTTTTTGATACAGGTGATGATTGCATAGCCATAAAGTCTGGAAGAAATAATGATGGAAGGGTAGTCAATATTCCTAGTGAAAATATTGTTGTTGAAAATTGTGATATGAAAGATGGTCATGGCGGTGTTGTAATGGGAAGCGAAATTTCAGCAGGTGTAAGAAATGTGTATGTAAGAAATTGTAAAATGGATAGTCCAGAATTAGAGAGAGCCATTCGCATAAAAACAAATACATTAAGAGGTGGTTTTGTTGAAAATGTATTTGTTAAAAACATAATGGTTGGGCAGGTAAAAGAAGCTGTACTCAAAATAAACACCTATTATGGTACTTATGCAAATCAGGAAGGTCATTTTATTCCTTCCATAAAAAATATTCATCTAGAAGATATTAACGTCGAAAATGGAGGGAAATATGGAGTTTTAATAAAAGGCAGGCCCGAAAACTTTGTTAAAAATGTAACACTTACAAATGTTCACATTAAAGGAGCTAAAACGCCTTTATCTATTGAAAATTGTGAACCTATTATCTTTAAAAATACCACCATAAACGGAACAAAATATTGAAATGATTAACAAAATTAAAATTATGAGAAATTTAATGCTTTTAGCTATCATCTTTATAAGTCTGTTTTCTTGTAAAGAAAAACAATCAAACACTTCAGAAACGACCTCAACTGAACCTGAAAAAATTGCAGTAAGCCCAAAAACTTATGCAGAAATTTCTGTGGCACAAGGAGGAGAATGGATTGATGGTTCAAAAGGGCATAAAGAATATAATGCCGGAACCTCTTTTAAAAATATAGATTCACTTGAAGTTCCACCAGAACATACAGACCATTCTTGGTTTATTCGATATGAAGGTCCAGGTTGGGAAAACAGTCAAATTGGATATCGCTTATATTTAGACTGGAGAAATGCTATTGATATTTTTGGAAAAAAAACTGACTCATTAGTCTTACCTTATGTTGGTCAGGACGGTTTTGATTCCTACCACGAACCTTCTGCCTGGGGTCAAGATATTTTAAAAGCTGGAAAATCAATGGGTATTGGTGGATATGGTCGAGTAATAAATGATACCGTTGCTCATTTTCAAAAAGTAGAAAACACCCAGGCAATAGTAAAAAATTCAGTAAGAGAATCATCTATTGATATTTCTTATACCGGTTGGAATACTGGTGCTGAAACTATTAATTTAAATACACAACTAACCATTTTTCCTCAAGACAGATTTACAAAAGTTGAATTAACACCTTCAAAAGAAATATCAGGTGTTTGTACAGGAATTGTTAAATTTAAAGACATACCCCTAATAAAGAAAGAAGGTGTAAAATGGGCTTATATCGCCACCTATGGCGCTCAAACATTAGTCAGTGAAACAGACAAATTAGGAATGGCTATTTTTTATAAATTAGATGAAGTTACTGAGCAAAAAGAAGGTGTGAATGACCATCTGGTTGTTTTTAAACCATCAACAAAACCCCTGACTTATTATTTTTTAGGCGCCTGGGAACAAGAACCTAATGGTATTAAAAATGAAGCCTCTTTTCTAGCTGATTTAAACATTAAGTTAGAGTCCTTAGAAAACACTAATGCAATTAACCAACTTTAATGAAAAACACCACAACATTTTTTGTGCTTCTTTTACTTGTTATTGTCTTATCAACAACGGGTTGTAAAGACACTAATAAAAATTCGGATCAAATAAATAAAAATATAGCCGGCGAATTAGTTGTGCCAGATAACTTAAAGTGGTCAGAAAGAATGCTGCTTTCTGAAATTGAACGTGTTCCAAAAGCTTCTATGCTTGACTTTGTAAAAAAACCACGCTGGAGTTATACTAATGGCTTAGTTCTTTCAGCTGCAATAAAAGTTTATGAAGAAACCAACAAGCATTCCTATTATGATTATATCTATACCTATGCTAATGAAATGATTGATAGTACAGGAACCATTCAAACCTATAAATTATCTAATCAAAATCTGGATATGATAAAGTCTGGTGATGTGTTGTTATATCTGTATGCAAAAACAAAAGAAGAACGATTTTTAATCGCAATAGAAACTCTAAACAGCCAATTAGAATCACAACCTAAAACTTCTGAGGGTGGTTATTGGCATAAAAAAGTGTATCCAAACCAAATGTGGTTAGATGGTCTCTATATGGCCGAGCCATTTCATACGCATTATGCTAAAGAATATATCACAGATTCTATTAAACAAGAACAAATTTACAATGATGTTGTTTTACAATTTGATTTGATTCAAAAGCATAGCAGAGATGAAAAATCCGGGTTGCTATATCATGGCTGGGATGAGAGTAAAGAACAAAAATGGGCAAACAAAGAAACCGGGAACTCCCCAAATTTTTGGTCCAGAGCTATGGGCTGGTATGGTATGGCCCTTGTAGATGTCTTAGACTACTTACCTCAGAATCATCCAGGCCGTGAAAGATTAATAGCTTATTTAAACCAATTAGCAGAAGCACTTATAAAATTTCAGGATGAATCAGGGCTTTGGTATCAGGTAATAGATCAAGGTAATAGAAAAGGAAATTATTTGGAAGCATCAGGCAGTGCTATGTTTACATATACTTATGCAAAAGGCGTTCATAAAGGTTATTTACCTGAAAAATATTTAGAAAATGCCGAGAAAGCTTATTCCGGAATTATTAAAAACTTAATTTCCGTTGAAGAAAACGGCATTGTTAACCTTAATCAGGTTTGTGGTGTGGCAGGCTTAGGTGGTAACCCCTACCGAGATGGTTCTTATGACTATTATGTCAATGAAATTATTCGATCTAACGACCCAAAAGGAACTGGACCATTTATTTTAGCAAGTATCGAATTAAATAAATAATCTATTAACCGTGAAATTCTGTTCAACTTTATTGTTTTGTGTTTATTCCGCTTTTTTGGTGGCCCAAAACAGCCAAATCTACAAATCTGAAGTATGGGTAGCTGATCAAGGAGATGGAACCTATAAAAACCCTATTATTTATGCTGATTATTCAGATCCAGATGTTGTAAGAGTTGGTGATGATTTTTATATGACAGCCTCCAGTTTTAATGCTGCGCCAGGGTTACCCATATTACACTCAAAAGACATGATAAACTGGAAATTGATTAATCATGCCTTAGCTCAGCTAGTTCCTACGGATATTTTTAAGATTCCTCAACATGGGAATGGTGTATGGGCGCCAAGTATCCGGCATCACAATGAAGAATTTTATATTTATTGGGGTGACCCTGACTTTGGGGTTTATATGGTGAAAACTAAAAATCCTAATGAGAAATGGGAGGACCCTATTTTAGTCATGGAAGGCAAAGGAATTATTGACCCTTGCCCGCTTTGGGATGATAATAACAATGTTTACTTAGTGCATGCCTGGGCAGGAAGCAGAGCGGGTGTTAAAAGTCTCTTAACCGTAAACAGAATGAACGCTGAAGGCACTAAAGTCATTGATGCTGGCATTCATGTATATGACGGTCATGAAAATGATAATACCATTGAAGGTTCAAAATTCTATAAACGCAATGGATATTACTATATTTTTGCCCCAGCCGGAGGTGTTTCTACTGGTTGGCAGGTGGTTTTAAGGTCTAAAAATATTTATGGCCCTTACGAAAGGAAAGTTGTTTTAGAACAAGGTAGTACTAAAATTAACGGTCCGCATCAAGGTGCCTGGGTAGAAACCACCAATAATGAATCCTGGTTTTATCATTTTCAAGACTTAGATGCCTATGGAAGAGTGGTTCATTTACAACCTATGAGTTGGGTAAATGAATGGCCAGTTATGGGTCAAGATTTCGATAAAAATGGGATTGGGGAACCTGTGGCATCCTATAAAAAACCTAAACTTGAAAATTCAATTCCTATTGAAACACCTGTAGAAACTGATAATTTTGAAGGCCTTGGAATTGGATTGCAATGGCAGTGGAATGCAAATCCTGATCTAATTTGGCACGCTAAGTTACCTGGAAATAATTATTTGAGATTGTTTTCTATTAAAGTACCTAAAGATGCTCCTAATCTCTGGATGATTCCTAATTTATTACTTCAAAAGTTTCCTGCACCTAACTTTACGGTATCAACAAAAATGTCATTATTCCCTGAAGAAGCTGAAACTGGTAAAACGGCAGGACTTATTGTTATGGGAAAGGACTATGCTACATTAAGTATTACGCATGATAAAAAAGGCTATTTTATAAAACAAACAGAAGCTATAAATGCAATAAATGGCTCAGAAGAAATTATAAACTCTGAAAAACGACTGAAAACAAACATGGCCTATTTTAAAATTGAAGTAGAGGCCCCAGACGGAATTTGTCAATTCAGTTATTCAGAAGATGGTAAAAGATTTAAAAAAATAGGAAAACCATTTAAAGTACAACCAGGAAAATGGATTGGTGCTAAAGTTGGACTATTTAGTCTTAGTACTCAAGAAGCGAAGCGTGGTGGCTATGCCGATATCGATTGGTTTAAAATTTCCAGATAAATCATAATGAATTTAATAAAATGCCTCTCTTTTTTTATTTGTTGTTTTGTAGCAATATCATGCAAAACTCAAAATCCTAAAATAACCTCTGTATATTTAATAGGTGATTCTACTATGGCTGATTACTCAGATGATTATGATCCTGGAAAAGATTATATAAAAACCAGATATCCTATTACCGGTTGGGGACAAGTTTTTCAACCGTTCATGACTTCTGATAGTTTATATAAAATTTCTGGAATCATTAAAACGGACAGTATCGTAGTTCAAGATAGAGCACGAGGTGGTCGTAGTACACGTACTTTTTTTCAGGAAGGTAGATGGCGTTCAGTTTTTGAAAGCCTTAAAAAAAATGATGTCGTTATGATGCAATTTGGACATAATGATGCTGCTGAAACCAAACCGGAGCGTTACGTTCCAGTAGAAGGTTATAAAGAATTTTTAAGGTTGTACGTCACACAAACTCGAGAAAAGGGTGCTCTTCCAATAATTTTAACACCCGTAGCGAGAAACTATCCCTGGAATGATGGTCAATTACACAACGCACATGGAGTTTATGATCAAGCTGCAAAAGATGTGGCTAAAGAACTAGAGGTTTTATTGATTGATTTAAACCAAAGATCTATGCATTTATTTACTAGAATGGGTAAAGATTTTGTAACTGAAAATTATTTTATGAATCTTCCCGAAGGTAAATATGAAGCTTATCCAGATGGTCAAAATGATAATACGCATTTTCAACCTAAAGGAGCCTTTGAGGTAGCACGACTTGTTTTTCAAGGTCTAATCGACCTAAGCAATCAAACTAATTAATTTATTTAATGGCAAGATTTCAAAAGGTAATATGGATTATAACATTGATTGTTATTTATAACAGAGGATTCTGCCAAGAAAAAAAACTTATTGTAAAGCCCTATAGTATTGAATCAACTTATGAAAAATTAAAAAAGTCCTATCCTTTTATCACTCCTATTAAACCAATAGTTTCGAATAAAATTAAGTCAAAAGAAAATATTGTATATCTGAAAATCAGAAAAACTAAATTGAAAGCAGATGTCTATATTCCTAAAAAAAATCATAAACATACATTTCCAACTGTTATATTAATTCATGGTGGTGCTTGGAATTCAGGGAGTAAAGAGAATGTACGTGCAATGGCACAACACTTAGCTTTAAATGGTTTTGTTAGTATTTCAATTTCGTATAGGCTCAGTACAGAATCGCCATATCCTGCGGCGGTTTTAGATATAAAATCAGCTATTAAATGGGCCCGAGAAAATGCCAAAAAATACCATATTGATCCAGATAAACTAGCCATTCTCGGTGCGTCTTCAGGAGCTCAGTTAGCTACCCTTGTAGGTGTCACTCCCAATAGTCCCATTTACAATAATTCTGCTCAATTTCCTGAAGATGTTCAAGCCATAGTAAATATTGATGGTATCGTTTCCTTTATTCATCCTGAAGCCCAG
Organism: Flavobacteriales bacterium; assembly: GCA_024643405.1. GTDB lineage: Bacteria > Bacteroidota > Bacteroidia > Flavobacteriales > Flavobacteriaceae > Yeosuana. The sequence goes on from JAHENA010000026.1 coordinate 16,984, forward strand.
GAGAATGAAAGTGCTGGTATGTGGCTGGGAGGGCTTGAGGATGAAAATCCTAAAAACTGGAAAGAAGCTTCTCCTTTGGAATATGTTGATAAGAACACACCTCCTACCCTTTTTATTAATAGTTCGCAACCACGATTTCATGCAGGGCGTGATGACATGATTGCCATATTAAATAAATATAATATTTATAATGAAACACAAACTATTCCTGATACGCCACACTCTTTTTGGTTGCTACATCCTTGGTTTGAAACAACTTTAGCTATTACAATTACCTTTTTAAATAAAGTTTTTATGTTATGAAACTAACTCTTATAAAATAAATTGTAATAAATTAACTTTTCATTTTTAAGTTTAACTAATAACTTATAAACTAAAAAGCATCACTAAAACCTAAATAATAAATCATATGAATAATAAAATATTAATTTTCGTAATTTTTTTGAATAGTATTGTTGGGTTTGCAACCATAAACGACTGTAATGCAGTATTAAAAAAACGATATGAACCTTCTCTAACTAATACTAATGTTGCTGCTGATTATTTTGTAAATACTCCTCAAGAATTAGTAACGGCATTATCTGGAGTCACAGCTGGGGGCATTATTTATATTAGTGATATTAATAGTTCCACCTACACTTTTAATGCTAAAATAAGTATATCAAAAAATGGCGCCGCCGGAAATATTATTTCATTATTACCTAATCCTGCTAACACAACGAGAATTAAATTTGATTTTTCTTCAATGGCAGAAAACTCATCAAATCGCGCCATTTCTTTATCTGGAAGCTATTGGCATATCAAAGGAATAGATGTTTTTGGTGCTGGTGATAATGGCCTGTTTATCAGTGGAAATAATAATTTAATTGAGTTTTGTTCGTTTAGCGAATGCAAAGATTCTGGACTGCAAATTGGTAATGGCGGAAGTAATAACACCATTTTGAATTGTGATTCCTTTTACAACGCTGACTCTTTGATTGAAAATGCAGATGGTTTTGCTTGTAAATTAGATGCAGGAACAGGTAATAAATTTGTTGGTTGTCGCGCCTGGCAAAACCTTGATGATGGCTGGGACGGATATCTAAGGGGTGCAGATAATATTACCACCACATATGAGAATTGCTGGGCCATAAAAAATGGCTATTTAAAAAATGGAACTATTGGAGGAGGTGATGGTAACGGTTTTAAAACAGGTGGTAGTGATCTTAAAGATTTAAAGCACAATGCTATTTATAAAAATTGTATTTCTGCAGGAAATGTTTTTGATGGGTTTGACCATAATAGTAACAGAGGTGATGTAGAATTGTTCAATTGCGGAGCCTTGAGTAACGGTAGAAATATTAGTTTCAGCACTACTAACATCGCTAATTTTCTTAAAATAAAAAATACCGTCTCAATAAATAGTGGTGCCTCTGATGGATTATCTGCAACCACATCCGATATAACTCATAATAGTTGGCAAAACGGATTAGTTGCCAATGCCTCTGATTATGTAAGTTTAGATATTAATTTATTAATCTCCCCAAGAAAATCTGATGGGAGTTTACCTGATGTCGATTTTATGCAACTTGTTTCTGGTAGTGATTTGATAAATCAAGGAATTGATGTAGGATTACCGTATAATGGAAGTGCGCCCGATATAGGCCCTTTTGAAAGTGCCACCTTAGGATTAGAAGATTTACAAATTATTGGAGGAGTACGCAATTTTCCAAATCCTTTTTCATCTGAAACGAAGGTAGTATTCAATTTAAAACAAACTAGTAAAATTCAAATGTCAGTATATAATTTGATTGGAATAAAAGTAATGGAACTACCTAAAAAAACATATTTAACGGGTAACCATTCTATAATTCTCAATAGAAATAAACTATCTTCTGGAAATTATTTATTAGTTATAGAAGGATCAAATAGTGAAAAAAACAGTAAAATAATTACGATTCAATAATAAAAAAAGTCACTACATAATCGGTGACTTTTTTTATGTTTTCAAATTCCGTTTTTAGTTTTCCAATTATTAAATTCAGAACCTATTAAATTTTTAGGCCAGTTGCCATACCAGGAATATCCGGTTCGCCTCTCAAGTTCTATTTCTGCTAAGGTATTTTTCTTAATACCATCTCGCCCACAAAAAAATGGAAGATTAGTATCTAAATCATAAAATCTAGCCCAAATGATATTTCCAGGAGATGGCACCACTATCACATCACTTCCTGTATTTTGTGTTGCAATATCTAAAATTTTAACTTCTTCAAACCAGGCAACAGCATCTATAACAGCTTGTATTATTTGAGCAGAAGGTTGTTCAACTAACATTAAAGTTCTGACAATCCCAACAGATTCTGAACCACTATTAGAAGGCAACTCATATGATCTGGCGGTTGCTGCTAATAATGTAATCTCATCATGTTGCGCACACCATGCCGTTTTTTTACCATTTACGGTATTTTGAGTTTGCAATATGACTTCAATTCCTTTGTTAAAGGCAATCATAGCTTTCTCTTTATATGATAAATTGATACTGTCTGTATTATTAATGCCTTTTGTAATATCCCACATCAAATTCATGACATTTACCATGGCATTGTCATTAAACGTTATTTGATGTCTATAACCACTGGTATCAGGATAATACTGAGGCCAACCTCCATTGTCATATTGTGCAAGAAAGAGATAATCAATGGCCCTCATTGCTCCAGCTAAATATTCAGGGTTATTAGTAGATTTATAGGCACTTAGTAAATATCTAAGTTCTCCAACGGTATGATTATTATCAATATTAGTATCTGTATTGTTTTTTGTGCTTAATGCTAAGTTTTTTTCTGCTTCCGTTTGTTCACGATAATAACCAGAAAAATCATTATATGGCTCTTTAGGCCAACCTCCATTACTTCGTTGCCAAAGCAGCATATTATCGGCAGTGGCATTTCTTGGATAAATACCTGAAATAGAAATTGAAATTTGAGCTGCTATTGAACTACCATCGGTTGCCGCTGCAGTTACTGTGACCGTTCCATTAATTTTAGGTGTAAGAATCCCATCACTAGAGATATTTGCTATAGATTCATCAGAAACAGTCCAGGTGACTACTTTATTATCTGCATTTTCAGGTAAGACTTCTGCCATAAGCTGTTGCGGATTTCCATCAGTTATGTCGTTTCCTAAAACAGATATACTTTCTACCAAAACTGGTGGAGCTTGCACCCCAGAAATAGTAACTTCTTTTTCAGCAAAAACATTAGAAGCGTCTTTTGCGGTAGCTTTAACCATTACAATCCCATTTTGAACAGCAGTTAAAAGACCAGAATCTGAAACTATTGCTATTTCAGTGTTTGAAACAGTCCAGGTAACCATTTTGTTAGTGGCATTATTTGGAATAACTCCAACTGTTAACTGGCTTGAACCCCCATCTGTAATAAAACCTCCATAAATAGAAATTGATTCTACCAGAATATCATTTGTCACCACATCAACAACACTATCACTACTGCATCCCATTAAATATAAAAAGCCAAGTATGACAGCAGGCAATCGTAATTTTAAATTATATTTTTTCATAATCACTCGCATTAACCATTTTCATTTGGATTCCAATTCTATTTAGAAAATAAAGAAATCAAACTTAAACTATATTTAAAGAGGTATGCATCTTTTGCATACCTCTTTTTTTTTGCTATTAACCAATTCTATTTTTACAATTATTGTAACCAACGTGGGTCACCCACATTATTATCAATTAAGGTTTGATTTGTTATTTTAAAATTACCTGTGGCTGCACTTACAAAACCTGGATCTAATGTTGTGTAAGTTCCAGAACCATCATATATTGTTTGCGCCGAATCAAAAAATCCAGGAGCATTAAAATAGTTATTATTTAAAAATGTTGGTGTCGGATCTGTTCTGCTTTGATTGGAATAATAGGCCGTAGTTTCCGCGAACAAATTATTTTTAACAGTAATTTTATTTAATTGAAATCTAACATATAAAATCCTGTCAGCTGTATTAGAAACACCGTATAAAGTGCAACTTTCTAATAAAACATTACAGGTTAATCCTGTTTGAGTTGATGTACCGGCATCATCAAGTCGGAAAAAATCACGAGCAGGAGCGCAATTGTTGAATGTACTTGTATAAACACTCACATTAAGTGCATCAGAGTTTCTGAAATCGATAAAATCACCACCATTAGTCAATACATTTGTTACAATACAATTTTCAACTGTAACGGATTGTACAATGGCATCAGTAACATTACCAGCAATAAATGATCTGTCATAATCATGAATATTACAACCTTTTACTAAAAGTGAATTATAATTACCCGCACCAGTATATCTTACAACATCTGTTAGAGCTAAAGGCAAATCACCAGTAAGGTCTAAATCAATTATATTGACGTCAGCGGCACCAGAAACAAGTGCAAAACTAACTTTTAAAAGAGGTTTAAAATCTGTTCTTAATCCTTGAATGGTAATGGATTTATCTAAAGTTATGGTTCCTGTCTGTGCAGTGTAATCTCCTTGTTCTAACAACAAAATATCTCCAGGAGCAGCGGCAGCAATCATAGCAAATAAATCATCTGTAGGTAAAACCAAGGTATTATCACCAACATCAATTCCTGTAGTGAAAGTTGCTGTTCCTCTTACTTTGGTATTATTGTACAAAATGGCAGTATAATCTGTTTCACCAGTTAACCCTGTTATTAAAGCAACACCGTCTATTTGCTCTTGTTCTGTAATATCATGTGTGATATCCCCTGGTTGAAGCACAATTTGTGTGACGTTTATTCCTGCTACCCATCTTAAGATTGCTTCAGTTGCCCCAATATCACCAGGCTGTGAAGCCAGCATAAGCTGTTCTGTTAAGGTGGTTGCACTTTCAAGGGCCCATTTAGAATCTTCTAATCCTCTAGAACTTACAGCCTTCACTCTTATTGAATAAACAGTTTCTCCTTCTAATGCTACCTGAATTGGCAACTGTGCCGCATCAACATCAAGGCTTTTAAATATAGTGTTGAAATCCGGATCATCTGCACTAAATTCCACGACATAATGGTCTATATTCTTATCAACAGTCCAATTGAGTTCTACAATTGTTTGATTTCTAACTCTAGCAGTAAGTGCAACGGGAGCAAATTCTCTACTAACTGCAAGCTCATCAATCACTTCAGTATCATAGCCACATCCAACCACGGTAAAGGTCAGAAATGTTATTAATAATGCTTTTAATATATACTTTGTTTTCATAATCATAATAACTTATTATTTATTATTAATATTTGTTGCTCTTAATAGCCGTAATCATTAACTAATTTTCCATTACTTCCATCAATAAATACTTGCCAAATTGGCCAGAACTGTCTTTCATCTGGGTTTACTCCAACTTTGTAAATAGAATTTATCTGATCGTCAGTTAAACCATTCCAATCCTTAGCAGAGTATTCTACACCTGGATCTACATTTTCCCCTCTATTGAGTCCATATATCTCCAATGATTCATTATCAGCTTTATACTTAAAATACAAAGTACTTGGCACATCTGCATATTCTCCCGTACGATTTCTGAAATTTGTCATTTTAGCTTTGGCTTCATCTAAATTTGTTTTAAGCAAATTCCAACGAATAAGTGCTTGTTTACGCTCTATTTCTCCTGTAAATTCATACTTATGCTCATTTACGATTGCATTAAACATATCTTGTTTATTAGATAAAGCATTCACATAATTTTCTACTTTTTCAGCACGAACTGATGGGTCAAATGCTCTACTGCGTATTTCCTTTAAATATGGTGCAGCCGCAGCTGGTCCTTCTAATTCATTGGCAGCCTCAGCAGCCATTAATAGCACTTCGGCATAACGCATATACATTTTATTAACACCGTCATCGTTAGTTGAAGTTACAAAACGTGTCATCCACTCATATCTATACTTTCCAAAATACCAGGTATCAGATCCAACTAACTCTTGTTGAGAAATTCCATTAACGGCTGTACCCCACTGATAAGGAACACAAGTTATATCTCTACGCAAATCTGTCTCATCATAATCATAAAAAACTGTTGGAAGAGGTCCTGCTATCCCACCTCTGGCTTGTCCTGTATATTGATCAACACTACGGTGACGCACTGCAAATGAAAACAATACACGCCCACGGCCATCTGCAAATGGAATTTCCCATAATGATTCTCTTCCTGCGGTGACATTCTCTTCATTATAATTTTTCCATAAAGTTTCAAACGAAGACTCCAAATGAGCCGTTCCACTATTAATTACCGAACGACATTCATCTAAGGCTATTTGATACATTTTCTGAACTGAAAGATCAGAATCATTGCTTCTTCTTACGCCATCAGGGTATTGTTGATAACCGCTTGCAACAAGCGCTAAACGTGCTCTGAATGCTTTTACAAACGCCTTATTGATTTTCTCAACACTAGTTGTAACTGCATTTTCATTAGGCCAAGCCACCAATGTGGAAGCCTCTTCTAGATCCTGAATAATCTGCTTATAAATGATATCTCGACTTGATTTTTCTAAATAAATCGTTTCTGAGTTGATAGGCTCAAAACGCGCTGGCACATCACCCCAAGCTTTCATTAAATCAGCATAATAAATAGCTCGTAAAGTTAAAGCTTCTCCTAAAAGTTGTCCAAGTTCAGTATCCGGTTCAGGATTTCCAAAAGTGCGAATACCTCTGATACATATATTGGCACGTTCAATACCTAAGTACATCATCGCCCACGCATTATTAGTTGAATTCATTTGAGAATTATTTGGCTTAGCATCATAAATCATTAGCTCACCCTGTGAACTACCTACCTCATCTGAACTAAAATTCCATTCAGTATCTGTATTAAATCCATAAAAAGGTATGAACCGCCCTCTGTAAGAGTTGGTTTGTCCCATCGGCTCTAAAATACCATCAACAGCTCCTCTAGCTAATCCTGGTGTTGAAAAAATAACAGACTCATCTAAAGTTGATTTTGCTGGTGCCTCTAAAAAATCGCCACTTGTTTCTTGACAAGAACTCAAAAGCCCTGCGATTATTATTCCAAAAATTATTATTATATGTTTCATCTTCTAATAAATATTTTAATTAAAAATTAAGGTTTAAACCAAAGACTAATTGTCTACTGCGCGGGAATGGTGAATAATCCACGCCAGGAGTTAGAGGCGTCTTTCTTCTTGTAGAAACCTCAGGGTCAAGACCAGAATAGTTTGTAATAATGAAAACATTATTAGCTGTAAGGTAAAATCTTAGTTTTGTAACACCAATTTGTGAAAGTAAAGACTCTGGAGCTGTATAACCCAATGTCAGTGTGTTCAATCTTATAAAGGATCCATCCTCAACTGCCCAATCACTGAAAACAAATCTTTGCATGTATGGTGACCACATGGTAGTGTTTGCGTTAATGGCAGCTAATTGTGAAGGATCTGTGACTAACTCACCTGAAGCTGGGTTTAAATTTGTCCATCTATTCCCATCAGACATGATAGTACTTAAATTTCTGTATTGTCCGTTTGGATTTGAGGTAGTAAACTCAATTTTATTGGCATTATAAATGTCATTACCTATACTCCAGTTAAAAGCAGCTGAAAAATCAAATCCATAAGCAAAAGCATTTATAATAAAACCGCCTGTATTCTTAGGATTCGCATTTCCTATAATTGTATTATCATCAACGGTAACTAAGCCATCACCATCAATATCTTTTAATTTCATCATCCCTGGCATCAAAGGACCAACAATGGCCGTATTATCAACAACCCCAGATTTTAATGTGTAAGTACCAGTACCTGAATCAAAATCAAAATCTGACACTTCATAACGACCATCATTTTGGTAACCATACATCAACCCCAATGGTTGGCCTACATTGACCACATAATCATTGCCTATTTGTGTTGAGGCCCAGTTAGTGTTAGCACCAAAATCATCCATATCGCCAAGATCATTTATCCTGTTTTTATTAAAACCAATATTGAAAGCAAAACTCAAACCATAATCTTTTTTACTGATTGCGGCAATATTTAAAGAGGCTTCAACACCTGTATTTTGTATTTCCCCCATATTTCTGTATTGGCTTATATACCCAGTTCCTGGCACTGGAAAATTGATTAACAAATCTTGAGTAACATTTTTATATGCCTCCACAGAACCAACAATACGCCCTCTGTAAAGATCAAAATCTAAACCAACATTTTGTGTGACTGTTGTTTCCCATTTTAAATCTGGATTTGCCAAGGTACTAGAAGCTGCCCAATAATTTGAAACATCATTAATATAAGTAGTCGTTTTCGATTCAAAATTCTGCACTGTTTGTCCAGATGGAATATTATTATTACCAGCTTGGCCATAACTTAACCTCAGTTTAAGCAAGTTAAGCCAAGAAGAGTCTTTTAAAAAACTTTCTTCAGAAATTTTCCAAGCTAAGGCTGCTGATGGGAAATATCCCCAACGATTATTACCTAAAAACTTACTTGAACCATCGGCACGGAATGTAGCGGTTAGAAGATAACGGTTTTTATAATCATAGTTGGCTCGACCAAAAAATGATAATAATTTGTCGTCCGGACTATAATAATTATCAACTGTTAGTGGAATACCTTGACTAGTTAGATTTCTTGCAGTATCAAAATCAAAAAACTTGGGAAACCCTTGAATTTCCGTAGTAATTTCATTATTCTGTGAAATAATCATTTCTTCCCCTAAAAGAAGTTTTAAATTATGATCTTCTCCTAATATTTTTTCGAAATCATAATTAAATGTATTCGCATTTCTAAAGCGTTCCCTTTTTTCGTCGCTCATCAATAATGAAGGTAATCCTTGATTTTCAGCTGCCGGTCTATTCCTTGCATAATAAGTTGAGCGTCCGTAAAAACGATAATCTAAATTATTATAATTATCTAAACCCAATTCAGTTCTAAACTGAAGATTATCAATTATTTTCCAAGACAAACTCCCAAGTACATTGAAATTTTTTCTTAGTTGCAAACGTTGATTGTCATCTACAGCCACAAATGGATTAACCAGATAACTTGAAAGTGCTTCATCCGTATCATCCGTGGTTAAACCCGGCAGTGGAATAGGTGAATACCCAACACTATGTCTAAGACGTGCATCTGCTGATGACACTTCATTTTGTTCATTAGCACCACCTCCATTTATTTCTGTGTCTGAGTAACGGAATGTAAAAGATAAATCTACTTTTTCACTTGCTTTATTTTTCAACGCAAATGATAAGTTATCTCTTTTAAAATCTGAACCTATCATTATTGTTTTTTCATCATAATGAGCATAGTTAAAATTGAAATTAATTTTTTCTGAACCACCACGTATTGCTAAATCCCTACTTTGAACCTCGCCCATTTGGCCATAGATTTGTTTCTGCCAATTATTTCCTACCATCCCTAAATACTGATCATAATCCTGCCATTGGCCAAAATATTTTTCATAAGAACTTATATCGTTTGGATTATCAAGTAAAGCATATTCATATTGCCATTTCACAAAATCTTCGGGTTGCTGCACATCAATAATCTTGGCTATCTTTTTAACACCATAAAACATATTGAAATTAGCAGTTATCTTTCCGTCCTTACCACTTTTAGTTGTGATAATAATAACTCCGTTTGCTCCTCTAGACCCATATATAGCAGTAGAAGACGCGTCTTTCAATACCGAAATATTTTCAATATCAGATGGCGACACATCACTCATACTGTTCACAGGAAATCCATCAACAATGATTAAGGGAGATGCATCCTGAGTTAATGATCCACCACCTCGGACTCTAATATTAATTTCTGCATCCGGAGAACCTTCTGAAGAAGTCACTTGAACCCCAGCCAATCTTCCTGTTAAGGCTTCAGCGACGCTTGAAATGGATTGCTTTTTTAAATCATCACCTCCAATAGTGGCCACTGAACCAGTTAAATCGGATTTTTTAGCGGTACCATAACCAATAACCACCACTTCATCTAGTGATTCTAAATTAGCCTGAAGCACAATATTTATGGTCTTTTTCCCAGCTACATTAATTTCTTGAGTTATGAAACCAATATAACTAACTACTAATGTGGCATTAGCATTAGTTAGTTTAATAGCATAATTCCCATCAAAATCGGTAACCGCTCCATTTTGTGTTCCTTTTTCTAAAATGTTAACACCTGGTAGAGGCATACCCGATTCTTCAGAAATGGTACCATTTACTGAAACACTTTGTGCAAACGAACTTAGGTAAGTAAAACAAAAAACACAAAGTAATAAAATCAATCTGTGATTGCTCTTTTTGTGACTTAAGCGTGATTTTAAAAAACGATTAAGCTTAAACGTGAAATAGTTTTGCATTGAAACAATAGTTTAAATGTTAGTTTAGTTTAATTATGATTTCGTGACTGAAAGTCATTTTCAATCGTAAAATTGTAATCGATTACACAAACCTAGTAAAAAAAAACAACCTAAACAACACTTTGTTTCATTTATTTCAGTTCTAAATAACCAGGAATTACAACATATCACCTGCTATCTATGGTTTATCACAACAATATCAAACTTATAAAAACACTTGAAATATTATAATATTATCTGTAAATATTGAATTTTTTAAAAACTTAATATATTATAACAATAATAAAGTTTTAACAAAATGATAATAGTTCAAAAACTATCTTATAATTTAAAATTAATGCATTATATTTACTTGTAATCGATTACATTTATTTTTGTTCATTTATTTAAATTAGAGAAAATAATAAAACTTAAATAATGTATTTTTACGAAATTAAAATTAGGATAACTACCAATGAGTCATAAAATTACTATTTACGATATAGCCAAAAAATTAAATATTACTGCGGCTACCGTTTCCAGAGCGCTAAATAATAATCCAAAGATTAGTGAAAAAACGAGAATTCTAGTAAATGAGACTGCTACCAAGATGAATTATAAGCAAAACAAACTTGCTCAAGCTCTTAAAAGCGGTAAAAGTTATAATGTTGGCGTCATAGTGCCGCGTATTGACAGTAATTTTTTTGCATCAATTATCAGAGGTATTGAAGAAGAGTTATATTCACACGGATATCATGTTATTATCTGTCAAACATATAATAATGAAAATATGGAAATCGAAAATATTAATACCTTATTAAATGCACAGGTAGATGGTATTTTAATGTCCATTTCTAATGTTAGCATTGAAAAAAATGCCAGTTTCAACAGATTATTGGCTAAAAATATTCCCTTATTATTTTTTGACAGGAAAAAAAATATTGAGGGTGTCAGTTCAGTTACAGTTAATGATTTTGAAGCAGGTTACAAAGCTACTCAACATTTAATTGAAGAAGGATGTAAGAGAATCGCTCATTTATCAAATGATAGGTTATTTGAAATTTTTAAAGATCGTTTTTTAGGATACAAACAAGCCTTAATAGACAATGGTCTTCCATTTGATGAAAGCTTGGTAGTTGAAATAAAAAGTAATATTGAAGAAGGTAGAAAAGCTACCAAAAAATTATTTGGCGTAAAAAACCCACCAGATGCTATTTTTTCATCAAGTGACTGGAGTGCTCTTGGGGCCATTCAAGAATTAAAATCACAAGGAATTAAAATACCAGAAGAATGTTGTGTCGTTGGATTTAGTAATGAACCATTCACAGAGTTTATGGAACTGTCTATAACCTCAATAGATCAATTTCCCTTAGAGATGGGAAAACAAGCCGCGAAAGTATTTTTAGAAGAAGTAAACAATGGGGCGCATATATCTACCGAAAAAAAGATTGTATTAACACCAAAACTGCATATTAGAAAATCTTCATTAAGAAGAGAAGCTCTAAAAAAGTAATTCTTTTATAAAGAAACACCGCGCCTCCATGGTATAAAATCATTTTGATTTAATAGATCTGCTTTTGTTTTTACAGTCCCACTTGCCACTTTTATAATCAATTCCAGCATTTCTTCTGCCATTGTTTCAATGGTTTTTTCCCCACGGATAATGGCTCCTGTTTCAATATCAATAATATCTGGCATTCTCACTGCTAAATCTGTATTGGAAGACACTTTTATGACTGGTACAATTGGATTACCCGTTGGAGTACCTAATCCCGTTGTAAACAAAATAATGTTCACTCCTGAACCCACCATGGCTGTGGTGCTTTCAACATCGTTACCTGGTGTACACAATAAATTGAATCCAGATTTAGATAAATATTCACCATAATCTAAAACATCCACAACGGGCGATGTCCCTCCTTTTTTAGCTGCACCGGCAGACTTCATAGCATCAGTGATTAAACCATCTTTAATATTCCCTGGTGATGGATTCATATCAAAACCAGAACCAGCATCTACAACAGATTTTTCATAAGCTTTCATCAATTCTAAAAACTTACTTGCTTTTTCGTCATCCACGCATCTGTTTGCTAACTCTTGCTCAACGCCACATAATTCAGGAAATTCTGCCAAAACAGCTGTTCCTTTTAGAGCCACTATTAAATCTGAAGTGTGACCTAAAGTTGGATTTGCGGATATTCCAGAAAACCCGTCTGAACCTCCACATTCTAATCCTATAGACAATTTTGACAAGGGTGCAGGTTTGCGTTTAATTTTATTCGCTTCTTTAATACCTTCATACGATTCTTTAATTATGGTATTGAGCATCTCATCAACAGTTCCCATTTTTTGTTGTTCAAAAATAAGAACAGGTTTTTTTAAGTTTGGGTTTATGGTATTTAATGCCTCTTTAAAAACACTTATTTGAAGATTTTGGCAACCTAAACTTAATACAGTGGCTCCTGCCACATTTGGATTATTAACATAGCCAGCCAATAATTTAGCTAAACTTTCAGAATCTTGTCTAATGCCTCCACATCCACCTGGATGAGTAATAAATTTTACATCTATATTATCAAATACATTGTTAGTACTGCTGGCAACAATTGTATCAACAGCACCATTACTAACCAGAGAACGAAGTAATGCTTGATGAGGATTTACTTTTTGTTTTAAGAGTTCCTTTTCAAAGATTTCCTTCAAGGTTTCTATGTTTCTGTTTTCACAGAACACTAACGGAAAAAATAACCAAACGTTTTCGGTTCCAACCTGACCATCTGCTCTGTGATAACCTAAAAATGTTCTGTTTTTCCATTTGTCCACATTTGGAGCAGTCCAACCAATTGTTCCAGTTTTACCAAATACTTTTTCACTTTCATGCTTGACATTACTTACTGTAAGAACATCTCCTTTTTTAATAATAGACGCTGCTTTTCCAACTAAAACACCATACATGATTATCCTGTCTCCAACATTAAAGGTGTCAAGCGCCATTTTATGCTTTTCTTTAACGTCAGACAATACTAAAATATCCTCTTCATTAAAATTAATAATGTCTCCTGCTACTAAATTCACTAAAGCAACAGCTACATTATCTGATGGATGGACTTTTAACAACTTTTTGAGCATATTGTTTCTTTCTTTAATTTATATTTTATTACTAAAATTGGCAAACCCAATTTCAATACCATTTGATTCAATTTCTTCTAGTGCAATAGTAATAGCCTTTGTTAAGCCTTTTATTTCAGTTAAATCCTGACCCCAAAACTCAGTATTTTTTAGTACCGCTTTTGATATTTCAGAAAAACTATCTATGCCCCCCCAAATCCCATTAAAAAACTGAACAATTTCATCACTATCATTAACCGGTAAAGTTTCACCTTGCCAATTACCTTTATAAAATCTAATTAAACAAGCAAAACCATAAGTTAAATGCTTTGGAACTTTGTTATGAATGTTTACATATTCTAAAATACTTGGTAATACACGTACTTTAAATTTTGATATTGAATTCAATGCAATATCAGCTAATTTATGTTTTATAAAAGGGTTTCTAAAGCGGTCTAAAACTTCTTCAGCAAAACTATTTAATTCTGCTCTGTCCATTTGAAGTGTCTCAATTATTTCCTCAAAGACCGTAGCATTTATAAAACTTCCTGTAAAAGAATTATCGACAGTTTCCTTTACGGTTGTATTTCCATATAACAATGAAAATGGAACCATGGTGGTATGCGCACCATTCAATATTCGTACTTTTCTAGTACGATAAGGTTGCATATCATTAACAATTTTGACATCTAGAGGTGTTTTGCTAAATGGTAATTTAGCCTTTAAATCGTCTCCTCCTTCAATTACCCATAGTAAAAATGCCTCTGCGGATACAATTAGGTTATCTTGATAATCCAACTGATTATTATATGATTCAATTTCATCCTTAGGATATCCAGGTACGATTCTATCAACTAAAGTACTATGAAATGAATTACTTTCAAACAGCCAACTTTTAAAATCATCACCTAATTTCCAATCTGACACATACTTCAAAATAATTTCTTTCAAAGTTTCAGCATTATGATTAATAAGTTCACAAGGAATAATTGTCAGACCCTTGTTTTCAGCCCCTTTAAAATACTTAAATCGTTCATGTAATAATACAGTTAATTTTGCTGGAAAAGAACTTGGTGGCATCATATTGTAATTATCTGTATCCACATATGCAATTCCTGCTTCCGTAGTATTAGAAATAATAAACTCTAATGATTCTTCTTTTGCTAAGTTTAAATAATCGGAATAATTAGCATAAGGATCTACACCTTTAACAATATTAGTTATAAGCTCGATGTCTTGAATTTCCTTTCCTTTTTTTACACCTTTCATGAACAGTGTATACAGACCGTCCTGTTCATTAAGCATTTTTACTAATCCTCTATCAATAGGCTGAACAACCGCTATACCACCATTAAAACCAGCATGTTTATTTAACTGCTGGAACGCATAATCTATAAAGGCCCTTAAAAAATTACCTTCTCCAAATTGTACAATTTTAATTGGAAATTTATTTTCTAATTTCGTGTTTTTCCTATTTAACTTTTTAATTTTTAACATGTTAACCGTTATGAATAATTAAATTATTTTTTTACAAATCTGTAATTGGTCTGTATTTTGGAACTAAAGTTTTCATAACCGTCCAGCCAATTAAGTAACAGATGGCACATATCGAAAAAATAATAAAATAACCAGCTTCAATTCCTTTGAATCCCATGAACACCATACTTGTATTTTCACTAAAATCGAATAAAACTCCAGAACCTTTATTAATTAAAGTTGAACCTAATCCTCCAGCTAAACCTCCAATACCTGTAACAGTTGCAATTGCTTTTTTAGGAAACATATCGCCCACTGTTGTAAAAATATTTGCTGACCATGCCTGATGTGCGGCGCCTGCAATTCCAATAATTATTACAGGAATCCAATAGGTAAAATGTCCTAAAGGTTGCGCAATTAATGCTAATAATGGAAAAAATGCAAAAATTAACATCGCTCTCATTCTCCCTTCATAAGGATTCATTCCTTTTTTATCTACAAAATAAGTCGGCAACCATCCACCGATAATTGAAAGCAATGTTATCATATATAAAACAAATAAAGGGAACGCTGCTTGGGTAGAATCCATCCCGTAAACCGAACTTAAATACGCTGGTGTCCAGAATAAGAAAAACCACCAAACTCCATCGGTCATAAATTTACCAAATGCAAAAGCCCAAGTTTGTTTGTACTTAAAACAATCTAGTAAAGAAGTTTTTTTTGTGCTTTCTGGTACATAGCCCTCTATTTTACTATCTGCAATGGCATCTTGCTGAATATATTCTAATTCAGCGGCATTTACTTTTGAGTGTTTTTCTGGTTTTTCATACATAAATACCCAAAAACCCATCCATATAAAACCTAATGCCCCAATAATAATAAAAGCCATTTCCCAACCGAATGCTTTTGCAATAAAAGGAATTGAAATTGGTGCAGCTAATGCACCGACAGTTGCTCCTGCATTAAAGATACTTGTAGAAAAAGCGCGATCTTTTTTAGGAAAATATTCCGCAGTAGTTTTGATGGCAGCTGGAAAATTTCCTGCTTCTCCTAAAGCCAATACGAAACGAGCAAAAATAAATAGCGTAACACTTACAGAAATTACTAAACCTGTATCGTTCACTGTACTAATAATTTCTTTTGCGCCTTCAAAACCTAAAAACCATTCTCCTGTTATATAACCTGCAGTTGCAATACCCGCAAAAGCATGTAAACAAGCGCCAACTGACCAAACCCCAATGGCCCAAAGAAATCCTTTTTTGGTATCCATAATATCTACAAAACG